>JAJYFH010000033.1 GCA_021791015.1 bacterium
TAGATGCCGACTTCCTTATCGTGAATCGGTTTAAATTCTTCTTTTTTGCGCGTTAATGTGTTGTATAGTTTTAGGCTCATTTTTTGAATCCTTGATTCTGGTCAAGCCAGAATGACAACCTCCTGCAAAGGACTGTCCTCTGCAAAACATTATTTTAGATAACTTCCCGACTGTATCTCGAACAGCTTGTGATAGATGCCGCTCTTTTTGGAAACTAGTTCTTTGTGCGTACCTATCTCACTTATTTTACCCTTATCAAGCACGACTATCAAATCAGCTTTCATGATTGTTGATAACCGGTGCGCAATAATAATAGATGTCCTGCCGCGAATCAGCTTCCAAAGTGCGTCCTGAATCAGTTTCTCGCTCTCGCTGTCTAAGTGTGAAGTCGCTTCATCGAGAATTAAAATCGGTGGGTTTTTCAAAACCGCTCTCGCAATATTAATTCTTTGCTGCTCTCCGCCTGAAAGTTTCACGCCCCGTTCCCCTACTATCGTTTCATAGCCCTCGGGCAATTTATTAACAAACTCGTGGGCATGGGCTATCTTTGCGGCGCGAATAACATCTTCCTTGCTGGCCTTTGGGCTTGCGTAAGCTATATTATTGAACGCCGTATCATTAAAGATTGCTGTGTCTTGCAAGACCACACCGATATTTTGGCGGAGTGACTTTTGGGTGACGCCGCGAATGTCATGGCCGTCAATTGTAATTGAACCTACCTGCGGATCGTAAAAACGAAGAAGAAGTTTCACAAGAGTTGACTTTCCGACGCCGCTTTTGCCAACAATGGCGACCGTTTCTCCCTTTTTGATTTTTAAATCTAGGCCATCCAATACATTTCTGTTTTTGTATTTAAACTTAAGCCCCTTTATTTCCACATTACCGTCCACATTCTCAAGCCCGGCGGCCTTTTGACTGTCCTGGATCTTGGGTTCAGTATCTAAAATTTCAAAAATTCTTCTGGTACTCCTTAAATCTCTTTGTGTGTTGTCATATATTCTTGAAAGTCTCCAAAGCGGATTGTAGATGCCATTGACATAGGTCCAAACCAAAAATAGCGTGCCAAAGGTGATTTTTCCCGTAGCCACCCAATACACACCAATAAAAATTGAAAACACCCTCGTACCGTTTGTGATTGAAAATCTTACAGAATCCATGCGTGCGTACATCCCCATTCTTCTCATCGTAGTTTTGAGGGATTTTTTTAGGCTATTTGAAAGTTCAGCCTGATGCCTCTTTTCTGTGGCAAAGGATTTAACGGTTCTTATGTTTGATAATGCTTCAACTCGGACCGAACCTGCCTTTTCTTCGTAATCTCTTACCCTGTCTTGAAGTTTATTTAGCGGCTTGGTGAATTTAATGCTTATGAATGTGAATATTGGCACTCCGATAGCAATCATCAACCCAAAAGCAATATTGATGGTGAATAAGACGATAATGGCGAAAATCATGTAGATCATCTGCGGGACGAGCACTTCGATGATATTTTCCATGATGCTTTGCATTGTATCGATGCCGCTTGAAAGTTTCTCAATAATTTTTCCGGTAGAGCTCCGTTCGAAAAATGACAGGTCCAAGGTCTCAAGATGGCCAAAAACCTTGCATATAACCGTATTTCTTGTTTGGTACCACCATTTTGTCTCAAAATAACCTTCCCACAACTGGAAAAGAACAGAAAAAATCACGATCAGAAGATAAAGAATAAGCGGCAACGAATAGACATTAAGACTGAAAGTGAAGTCTCCTTTGCGAATTTGTTTTTCCAAAAGGTCGAAAATCTCTTTTATAACAATGGGAAATAATGCATTAAGTATAACTAATGCCGTTTCGACCCAAAAAACACCGATTGTCAGCCGCTTTCTTAGCCAAGCAAACCTTAATATTCTAAATAAATCCTTCATACTTTCTCCAAATTACGGCTTCCGCACTAATTTCTCTGTCATTCCCGCGCAGGCGGGAATCCAGATTGTATAGATTCCCGCCTGCGCGGGAATGACAAAACTAGACTTCATCAAATTATAAGCGCGAAACGCGTACAAATAAAAAAATAAGCATAACTATCTTACCTATGTTGAGCGTAAAAAGAAAGGGTCAAATATGTTGGGCCGTTGAAGGCATGCTCGCAAGGACACACCTTGCAAAATGCAAAAGCAAGGAATGTTCCCGTCCCCGCAAGCGAAGCGGTTCCCCAACCCCAACGTCATAACGTTTAATAGTCCAGGCGGCCTTCTATTGCCCTTGAGAGAGTAATTTCGTCTGCATATTCAAGGTCTCCGCCGACAGGCAAGCCTCGCGCGATTCTTGTGATTTTTATTCCCAGGGGACCTATAAGTTTTTGGATATACATCGCTGTTGTCTCTCCCTCTATGCTTGGATTGGTGGCCAAAATCACCTCTGAAATATCCATGCTCTTTGATTTTTCTACCAGTTCTCGAATGAAAAGGTCTTCGGGGCCGATACCATCGATAGGTGAAATCACCCCTCCCAATACATGATACAAGCCGTTGAACTTGCCGGTGCGCTCAATTGCCACTACATCCAGGGGCTCTTCAACCACGCATACCACTTGCTTATCTCGTCTCTCGTCGTCGCAAATGTAGCACGGGTCCGTTTCGCTGATATTTGAGCAAGTTGAGCAGGTCTTGACACCTTGTTTGAGATTTAAGACAGCAGTACCCAAATCATTCAAGCTCTTCTCTGAGCTTCTCAACATATAAAAAGTCAACCTTTGGGCCGTTTTGGGTCCAATGCCGGGGAGCTTTGCCAGCTCGTCTATTAAGTTTTGAACGTTTTGTGGGATTATTTTCATAGAATTATCAACTCTGCACTTAACTTCGGATCTTATTTATATAGATTCCGGATCAAATCCGGAATGACAGAAGAGGGTGATTTTGAACGTTTTGTGGAATAATGCGCATAGAATTGCTTTGTCATTCCCGCGCAGGCGGGAATCTATATTAATCAATTTCGTTATATAAGTCTTTCCATTCGGGATTAGAATCCTCAATTAATCTAACTTTCCATTGTCTATTCCATTTTTTCAGCTGCTTTTCTCTTTTTATAGCTTCTTCCGCATTGCCTGTTTCTTCAAAGTAAACTAGTTTAGTTACATGATATTTCTTTGTAAAACCACCATATGCACCTTGTTTATGCTTAAAGGCTCTTGCCTTTAGCTCAGATGTTATACCAATGTACAAAGTGCCATTTTTCTGGCTTGCCATCATATATACATAATACGATTTCATGGGCTTTTTATTTGTATAGATTCGCCTGCGCGGGAATGACAGAGAGGATATCTTAAAAAGGCATTCCGCCGCCCATGCCGCCGGTTATTTCCTTCATCATATTTGCGGCAATCTTTTGGGCTTGGTCTGTGGCGCTATCAACAGCTTCCTTAATATCTCTCTCGAGTTGGCCGATATCATCTATCTGTTCTGCTGTTATCTCGACCGATTGGATCTTCATTTCGCCATTCATTCTGACTTTCACATCGCCTTTTTCTGCTTCAACGATTTCGCTTCGCAGCTTCTTCTGTATTTCTCGAGCCTTTTTTACAAACTCGTACTGTTCTTTTGCCTTTCCAAACATTGCCATAGTGTTTCTCCTTGGTTACTTACATGTCTATAGTATCATTTTTCCTGCATGGATAAAAGAGATCTTTAGAGAGCTGTTCAATTCACAATTATCAAGTCCCAATTTCCAATGAATGTCCAATGATTCAATAACCAAACGAAGAATCAATGCCTGCCTGTCCGTCCGGTAAGGCGGGCGGCAGGCAGGAAAACTGTGAACCGTAAATTTAAAACTATTTAGCGGTCGTTTGAGTGCTTTCGAACATTACAGCCTTTAGGGCGTCGCTATTGTTTTCTTCGTAAATGACCTTGCTGGTTCTGCCCGAGACTAAGCAGTTTGAAAAATAAGACTTGTTGCCGGTTTTGCCTATTATAAATACCCGGTGGTTTGCTTCCAGGGCAAGCGCCTGATCCTCGGACACTACATAATCGCTTTGTTGGTCGTAAAAAAGAGAGCTTTCGCCGTAGCCGTCAACCGGATTTGATATTAATCTTATGTTTTTGTCGCCGAAATAATATGAGCCGTCGAGGAATGTATAAAGCTCACCCGACAAAACTATGTCGCCAGGTTTCATTTGTTTTTTCACCGCTTCGGAAAGCGCCTTCATTTGATGATTTGTAACTGAGTGCATTTCCAGATTACCGCCGATTAATACAATTACGGCAAGCGCTGCCAGCCCGCCTCGAACATATTTATTCTTAACTGCCGCAATGCCGATACCCCAAAGAGCCAAAATTGCTACCGCCGAAAACGGGAAGTACCTATCCTGGTAAACCGGCGTCCTGACCTTTGACAGAATGAACACAAGCGCCATTGGCAAGTAACCGTACAGGAGAAAGGCGCCGATTGTTTTTCTCCACTCTTTTTTTAAAAGAAGCGCTGCGCTTGCACCAACCAGCACAATGATTAAAAACCAGAAGAGAACTAACAGCGGAATGTTTGAATTGTTGAAGTTGTCCAGATGGTTGTAGATTATGAACTCGGTAAGGCTGTTTGGAATCGTCTTGACTGTTATCCACTCGGGGCGAATCCAGTAGCTTGTCGAAACTCTGGTGACTTGTTTGTAGGCTATAGGTGCCCACGGCAAGAATAAGATCACGGGCGCAAGTCCCGCCGTCAGCCATTTAAAATCAAACAATCCCAAGTGATTTTTAAATGAATCCTTCCATCTCAGCCTGAAAAATCCCGGAGTTATGGCAGCTACAACGATCCACTGAACCATGATAATAAAGAAAGCATAATACTGCGTGTAGGCCGCAGCTGCCATAGAAAGCGCGTAAAAGATAAGCAGACGGCTATTTCTTTCTTTAAAGTATCGGACCAGGAAATATGTGCCAAGGGTAGTTAAAAATGCAACCATGCCGTACATTCTGGATTCTTGGGCAAAGCGAACCATAAATGGCGACAAGGCAACTAACATCGATCCCCAGAAGGCAGCTCTTTCATTGAATAATTTTTCAATTATTTTATAAGCAAAATAAATGATGCCGATAAAGAACACTGCCGAAAGAGACCTGATACCCAGCTCAGATCTGCCGAAGATAAGCGTCCAAAGCTTTGCAATAAGATAGTAGAGCGGCGGATGAACATCGCGGGCCGTCCTTTCGATTATCTGCAATGGATTGTAACGAATTAACCATAGAGTGTAACCCTCATCATGCCAGATGCTGGATTTAGTGATGTCAAAGATAGCGGCAAACGCTCCAAAAAACATCGGATAAATCCAGATTTTGTCCGTGGGTATCCCAAATATTTGTTTTAATTTTGAACTCTTCTCTGCCATTTTTTATTCTAATAATTTATGGACTAATTTGCCTAACGACTAACCCGGCTTACTTAGAATACTCGTAATATAACACTCTTTGGTCAATGGGTGAAGGCACGGATGTTAATGCTCTTTTGAAACCGATTTTACGAAGCTCTTTCAATGCGTCTGGCTCCCAATCTTTCTCTATGTAAATTTTATAATTTTCTTGCGGCAGGCGCAAATTTTTTATATCTCGAATCTCAAGCCTATCTACATCGGGTTTAGTAGAGTGAGTAATATATTGGATGGTTTTTGAGCCATATTCACCAGCGATAAGAAAAATCTTCTCACCCTTTGGCTGGCTATTTATGTCATATGCTATTTGAACCATATCTTCAGTATATGCATCCCTCGCCTCGGCGAAGTTTGGGAATTGGATGAAATATTTATAAAATCCGGCTGCCCCTGAGATAATTAAGATTGCTGCCATACCCGCATACATCGCCTTTGCTTGGCTTGTCTTAAACTTAGAAAATATAAAGTCAAGCCCAATGGCCGCCCATAACATTACCACGGGGATAACCCCGACCATACGAAGCGCTTGCGGAATACCGTCCGATGTCAAAAGTTCCGGAAGAGAGAGGGTGATAGCCCAAGTTATAAGCAAAAAATGCTCTATCCGCTTGATCTTTACAAAACTGATAACGACACCGACCCACATCAAGATTCCTACAAAAATATCAAGCATTGGCTCGCCTGCTACATTTTGCCTGAAATTTTGGTCACCGTGAAAATTAAACATACCTAATGTTTTGATAATATTTATAAAGAATGCTTTGATAGCACTACCACCGTTTGTTGCCGGATTAAAGATACTAGCAGAAGAACGAGCAATGAAGTCAGCGGGCACATGGACAAAATGGATGAACAAAGGCACCATCACCAGAACAGTGACACCAACCAAAATCCCTATTTTTTTCAAATTTTCTTTAAAATACTGGCGATTTGAGAAAAAGATAAAAATTGCTAAGGCAATGAAAACTAATGGGATCATTCTGTAGGATAAGTATGTGTAAAAACCGAGAGCCAGAGCAATGCCGGTTCCGATATAATCTTTCATTTTGCCATTTCTGTAAGCGCGAATGAAAAAATAGAAAAGGAAGGTTAATGCAAGCGGCACCATAATAGCTCGGAAGCCATTTCTGGAAAACTGGATGTGCCATGCGCTGACGGCTAAAGCCGCTGCCGCAAAAATCCCGACATTTTTGTTAAATAACTCCTTGCCAAGAAGATAAATTCCCCAGACAGTAATTATTCCAATAATTGCTGGGGCTATCCTTAGTGAAAGCGGGGTGAAATTTATGGCGGCAATATGAAAAGTTTTGCCAATCCAAACCGGAATCGCCTGAAGGTAGAAGAAAAGCGCCTCGCGCGGACCATTTGTGTCATATACGACCGCAAACTTGTGAGCATCGAACATACTTATGATATCCAGGCCGTTTGCCGCCTCATCAGGATGGAGCCCCGGTGGCAAGGATGCAAGCCTAAAAAACCTTAGAAATGTTGCAACTGCCAGAATTAATACCATCGGCCAGCTTGAAATTAAAAAACTTTTAAACTTTTTAAGGAACGGCTCCGTGGATTGCATTTTTTTAAATTCCTTTGCAACCCCACCGGCTGCCTCTATTCTTGGCTTTTGGGGTCTGGGGCCTGAATTTTTAATTTTTAATTTTGAACTTTGAATTGGTCTTATATCTTGCATGCCCCTCCTTTGCTTTTAATTATGGCCGCGAAAAATTGAATATTTGTGTTTGGGTTCAAGGTGAAGACTTCACCGCCTTCCTTTTTGACATAATCATTGATATTTTTAGTTGGTTTTTCATAAATAAGCATCATTTCCTGGCTGGGACAGTTTAGGCTTTTCAGCCCGGTTTCATTGACGAAGTTCGCTTGGTCTTCGACAAAACTTTTTGCTACGTCATTGCCCTGCAATACGAAGTATTT
>JAJYFH010000034.1 GCA_021791015.1 bacterium
ATCTTTAATTGTTCTTCTGTCATCTTGATACTCACTTTTAGCTCCTTTCAATTCTTAATTATTTGGTTAAAAGTGTCCAAGATGTCTGGACCCCGGATATAGTCAGAGATTCTTCGTTTCACTCAGAATGACATTGTTTTATAATAGATTTATGAAAACCTTAATAATTGCGGCTTTAATATTTTTAGACATTATTCCTCACGGAGTTCCATTCGTTTCGGATATTCAAAAAAATCTCGAAAATAAGATTAAGGTGGAGACACATCAAGTAGCAGGAAATACAAATCAACCGCTGGATTTTTCGCCGTTGCCATATCGAAACGATAAGTATTACACTCTAACCGCAAACGCCAATGCGTACATGGCGGTTGATATGGGCACGGGGGAGATATTGCTCGAGAAAGACCAAGACCAGAAACTAGAGATAGCAAGCTTAACCAAGCTAATGACGGCGCGGCTGCTTTTGAAAGACGGAGATTTAAATAAAACCGTAATAGTTAAAGAAAGCGATTTAAGTAAAGTGCCGGCAGAAGAAGCCAAAATGTGGCTGGCCGCGGGCGATAAAGTCGCATACAATACCTTGTTGCATGGACTTTTAATAAACTCCGGGGCTGACGCTGCACTTACAATTGCTGATAATCTGTATCCGGGCGGGTATAACGAATTTATTAGCAAAATGAACGAAGAAGCGGCAAATCTCAACTTGAAAAATACCCATTACGACAACCCCGTCGGCTGGGACAGTGCACAGAACTATTCCACCGCCAAGGACCTGCAAATCCTGGCAAGAACGTTACTTCAGGACAATACTTTCAGGAAAATCGTAGATACAAAAAGCGAGACCGTCTACTCAGAAAATGGCAGGCCATACAATCTGCAAAACACAAATGAACTTCTAAACAGCACGACGGTTTTTGGCGTAAAAACAGGCTTCACAGATAGCGCAGGCGAGTGCCTCATCGGTGCCGGCCGGGTCAAAGGCCAAGACGTTTTAACGGTTGTTTTGGGAACCGGTGATCGCTTCGGTGAAACAAAAAACCTTCTAAATTGGGCTGATTTGGTGTACAATTGGTAGTCACGCTCGGAGAGCTGTAATGTTCAAAATTCATATTTCAATGATCAAATAAATGCTGACGGCCAATGTTTGAAAATTGGAGAATTAAGAATTGATTGAACATTGAATATTGGTAATTGAAAATTTAAATTTAAGGGGTTCCTCCGCTCGCCACTAACGTGGTGTCGGCCGGAATGACGCTAAAGGATGCAGATACGATGTTAAAAGCAGCTTTGGTCGGACGGCCGAATGTCGGCAAAAGTTCGATATACAACCGAATATTAGGAAAGAAGCAGGCCATCACCACCGACATCCCCGGCACCACACGGGATTGGAATGAGGAAATCGTCGAAATAGATGGCAAGACTTTTAATATTGCCGATACTGCGGGCATAGAAAAGCATGCCAAGGAAGAATTAAAAAAGAAAGTTAAAGACCAGTTTGACCAAAACATTGAATCGGTTGATTTGATATTTTTTGTGGTCGATGCATCCACCGGCATCACGGCAGAAGACCAAAGCATTGCCGGCTATTTGAGAAAGCTAGGAAAACCGGTTTCTCTAATCGTAAATAAAACCGATCTAGCTAAAAATCAATCCGAGATATCCGAGTTTTATAAGCTTGGCTTCGGCGAGGCTACAAAAGTTTCAGCAAAGAGAAGAGACGGGGTCGATGAAATGCTTAATCAAATTTTAGAAAAATCCAACGCAGCCGAGACGGGAGAGACGCAAGTAGCAAAAATAAAAGTCTCTATTTTGGGTCGTCCAAATGCCGGTAAATCATCATTTTTAAATAAACTGATTGATGAAGAGAAATTCATTGTTTCTGAAACCCCCGGCACAACCCGAGACGTGAACTCGACTGATGTTACATATAAAGATAATGAGATCATCTTTTTAGATACCGCAGGCCTTCGCCGGCGGGGAAAAATAGGAAAAACCCCGGGCGAAAAGCAAGAAGGCGTGGTAGAGAGATTTTCGGCCGATCGGACAAGAAAAGCGCTTGAAGAATCAGACATCGCCATTTTGATTGTCGATGCTGCTGACGGCATCACCTCGCAAGACATGCATGTAGCCGGTTTTATCAAGGATGCCGGCAAAGGAGTAATAATTGTTGTCAATAAATGGGATCTGGCTAACGATGGTTTCCGCCATGGCTTTGACGAAGTTGAAAGCTTTACTCGGCTGGCGCGGCATAAATTTGAGTTTTTGCCATATGCGCCTTTGATCTTTGTTTCATCTCAAACAGGCAAAAATGTACAAAAGGTTTTAGATTTGATACTTGAGATTAAGGAAAAGAGAGAACAGAGAATTCCAACCGCAGAGCTAAATCACTTCTTAAGCAAAATGCTATACGCCAAACCGCCGGTTTCAATCGACAGGCATCAGGTGAATATAAAATACGCGACGCAAGCGGACATAAATCCTCCATCATTTGTCTTTTTTGCAAATTATCCGGAAAAGGTCCATTTCTCATATCGGCGATACCTCGAAAATCGTATTCGCGAAAACTGGGACTTTACCGGCACCCCGATAAAAATCACCTTCAAGGCGAAATAAAAATAACCACCCATTCCGTCATCCCGAGCGACTTCCTGATAAGGACAAGCCGAGGGATCCCTTTCCTTTCCTGTCATTCTGAACTTGATTCAGAATCTATATTTATAATTAAAAACTGGATTCCGGATCAACTGATTATACTTTAAAGGAATAGTCCGGAATGACAGAAATACTGGGGCCGTAGAAAAATTTGACTAATCGCCGCCATTGTGGTATTATGCATATGGTTTTGAAACAAAGAGGGAGTGATCCCATCTTTTTATTTCACCGAGGAGGTGAGAACTTTGACTCTTGACCAAATAACCATTCAAGTCTGCAAGAATGTGCTCGAACAGCTACCGAGCGACAGTCCTGACCTTCAAGATGTTATTTCAAACCTTAAAAGAATCGTGGCTGGCGAAGAACTCCCTCGCGAAGAGATTAATAAGCTGCAAGATTACTTCCGGACGGTTTCTGGGCTGTTCGACGAAGAATGGGCTAAGGCTGATCAACCAACCCCTTCTTGCTATGACGGACCCAGGAAATGTCCGGTATGCGGCAAAGATTATAGGGGAGGTCCCCACGGCTGCCCGCAAGGCTGCAATCCACAGTACCAGAAATAATACCGATGGAGGTTGATCGTGGCCGTTGATTCAATACTAATGATTTGCATCGAACCCGGAAGGTACTACAGACAGCACCTGGTTATACCTCGGGGTGAATTAGACGCACCCGAAAACCGGGATCAATCCTTCTGGGGAGATGTGTTCGTTAAGTCCATCTTCTTCGAAGATCTGGAAGCGAAGGGTTTCGGGACGAGGCAGAGTATGCTGGAACCAGGGGAATCCCGAGAAAGAGAGGGATTCACGATCAGGGAAGTACAGCTCCTAAGCGAGGATGAGTTCGAGCAGCTTCTGTTCGATTGGACCTGGATCTAACGAGGCCCCCACCTCTAAAGCGGCGGCGAAGAAGAATAAGCAATATGGAAATTGCGACTCTTCGGAGCCGCTTTTTCCTTTGTTACGGATTCGCACTTAATGATGATAAATTATCTTAATACCCCGTCATTCCCGCGCAGGCGGGAATCTAGCCAATCTGGATTCCCGCCTGCGCGGGAATGACAAGAAAATTAGTGCGAAATTTGTATTTGTTAGAGAATGGTTTTGGTCTATAATGGTTCTTATGAAAGTAAAAACGCTTATAGTCGGGCTTGGAAATCCCGGCAGCAAATACGCTGGTACCAGGCACAATGCTGGATTTATGATGCTGGACTCTATGTGTAATGATTTTAAACTTGAAAAAAAATTTGATGCAGAAGTTTGCGAGATGATTGATATAGATTCCCGCCTTCGCGGGAATGACATAGAGGGGGGTAAGAAAAAGGGATTCCTCGACTCGTCGCTCCGCGAAGTCACTCGGAATGACAAAGAAAGAGGTGAGCAAATTGTTTTGATGAAACCGCAAACGTTCATGAACCTATCCGGCAAAGCCGTAAAGTCGTTTGCAGATTTTTACAAAGTCAGCCCGGCGGATATCTGGGTTGTCCATGACGATATTGATATTGACTTTGGCGAAGTGCGGATCAGAGAAAACGGAAGTTCGGCAGGGCACAAAGGCGTTCAATCAATTATTGAAAACCTGGGTACGGAAAATTTCTGGCGATTTAGAATCGGCGTAAAAAATGAAAAATTGGGGCAAATCGAAACCGAGGACTTCGTACTGCAGAGATTTGTATCTGGCGAGGAGAATATCCTGCCGGAAATTGTCGAGAAATGCGCAGGTGAGATAAAAAAATCTATCGAGGAGGGTAATCCGGAAGCAAAAATAATTGAGGTAAACAGATGAGAAATGCACGGGTTCGCGAGGTTCAACCTCGTACGAGGTTGAACCTCGCGCAAAATAAAATAAGAAAAGAACCGGATCGGCTCTCTTCTTATTTTCAAAAAATCTCCCGTTTACTCAACATCTGTCACGAGGACTTGGCCGAGTCACTGCCCGTAGGCTGACTGGTGTGTTGTAGGGAGAAACCTACCAACAAGCAAGCAACTTAAAGGAGGGTGATTTAAGAAAGCTGAACTTGTTAGTAGGTTCCTGTCCTACAATCTAATGCACCTGCTTTAGGTACGACAGGGTATATTAACACAATAAGGAATTTATGTCAATACTTTTTTTATTTAAACATAATTATTTTAAAGAAAATGGCTTCACCAAGCATAAAAAATAAAGATAAAAAATACCTTCTTGCCCTTGATAAAGCTTACATTGCAATTGGCAAAAGAAGGACGAATCAGATCATAAAGGCCGGGTTTTCTTTTGAAGAAATATGGAAAAACCACCGGAAATTAGCAGGGCATAAGGGACTGGAGTTTTTGGAAAAATTGGCTGAAGAAGCAGGTAAGATAAATCCCGACGCCGAACTGGAAAAGCTCGATAAATTGAGAATCAACTACGTGACGATTTTCGATGACGATTATCCGAAATTGCTCAGAGAAATCTTTTCCCCACCAACCGTTCTGTATTTTCGCGGCGATTTGAAGACGGTGGGACAAAATACTCTGGCAATTGTCGGCAGCAGAAAGTTCACAAATTACGGAAAACAAGTGACAGAGCATATCGTGTCAGAGCTGTCTGAGGCGGGGATTGTGGTGGCAAGCGGCATGGCCCTTGGGATAGATGCTATCGCCCACAATACAGCCATAGAATCCGAAGGGAAGACTATCGCTGTTTTGGGTTGCGGCTTAGACAAACCATATCCGGCAAGCAATGCCGGCATATTCAAGAAGATTATAGAAGGAGCAGGAGTGGTTTTAAGCGAATATCCGCCCGGAGTTCCGCCTCTTCGCAATCACTTTCCGGCAAGAAATAGAATTATCGCTGGCATTTCGCTTGGCAGTATCATTATAGAAGCAAATCAAAGGTCGGGAGCATTGATAACCGCCCGAGACGCGCTTGAGCAGAATAGAGATGTTTTTGCCGTGCCGGGACCGGTATTTCACCAATCTTCCGCCGGCACTAACCAGTTAATCAAGATGGGGGCAAATCTCGTAACCTCCGGACAGGACATCTTGGACTTTTACGGACATAAGGCAAAGCCCAAACAGGCCACAGCAAAGCCCGGGAATGAAATTGAGGAAATTATTTTTAAAGTTTTAGAAAATTGCGAAAAGCATATCGATGAGATCATAAAAGAAAGCACAAGAGAAAGCCAGCTCATCATTTCCACATTGACACTTATGGAAATAAAGGGTAAGGTAAAAAACTTAGGAGGCATGGTGTACGCACTGGCATAACCAAAGCAATTCACAATTAAAAATTTCTAATATCTAATCAAATCCCAATTTTCAAATTTCAATAATAAGTGTCATTCCGGACTTGATCCGGAATCTATATAAATAAAATCTGGATCCTGAATCTAGTTCAGGATGACAAGAGGAGAAAATGGCAAAAAACTTAGTAATAGTCGAATCACCGGCAAAATCAAGTACAATCGAAAAATATCTTGGCTCCGGCTACAAGGTCATGGCTTCATATGGCCATGTCCGAGATCTGCCCAAAAGCCGGCTCGGAGTCGATGTTGACCATGATTTTAAACCGGAATACATAATACCGACAAAGGCAAAAAAGAATCTAAACAACATCAAGAAGCAAGCAAGCAATGCGAACCTTGTATTGCTTGCGACAGACCTGGATCGAGAAGGGGAATCTATCGCCTGGCACATCGCCGAGTCTATAGACAATAAAAATGTAAAGAGGATTACCTTTTCAGAAATCACAAAGGATGCAATTTTAAATGCGGTCAAGAACCCCGGCGCTTTAAATAAAGATTTGTTCAACGCCCAGCAAGCGAGGCGCGTTCTCGATCGGCTTGTCGGCTACTCCCTTAGTCCGCTTCTGTGGCAAAAGGTGCGCAGAGGCCTATCAGCCGGCAGGGTTCAATCAGTGGCTGTAAAAATAATCGTAGACCGCGAAAGGGAAATTCAAAACTTCAAACCCGAGGAATATTGGGAAATCGCAGTCGAGTTGGAAAAGGGGAATGGTAAGTATCTAGCGCACCTAATAAAGAAAGACGGCAAAAACATTGAAGTGAGAGATGAGAAAACGGCCAAGAGAATAGAGGTCGATTTGCATAAAGAAAAATTTGAAGTAACAGATGTGAATAAAAAAGAAGTCAGCAAGAGGCCAGCCCCGCCATTTATCACCTCAACCTTGCAACAGGAAGCCGCCCGCAAGCTAAGATTTTCCGCAAAAAAAACCATGATGCTTGCACAGCAGCTGTATGAAGGAATCGACGTGGGAAATGGCAGAGAAGGGCTCATAACCTACATGAGAACCGATTCGCTAAATCTCTCAACTCAGGCAAGAAATCAAATCAAAGAATTTTTGTTGAAAAATTTCGGCAAAGAATATGTGAGTGAGAAAGAACGGGTTTATAAGAAAAGCAAAAGCGCCCAGGAGGCTCATGAGGCGATCCGGCCGACACAAATACAAAACACGCCGGATTTCGTAAAAAGTTACTTAACACCGGATCAGCTAAAACTCTACACTCTAATATTCAACAGGGCCCTCGCCTCGCAAATGTCAGATGCCAAATATCTGCAAATAAGCGCGCATATCGGGGCAGGAAAGTATCTCTTCAGAACCGGCGGAAGGAGTTTGCTTTTTGATGGCTTTACAAAAGTATACATA
>JAJYFH010000035.1 GCA_021791015.1 bacterium
AAAGACTTCATATCATGTGAGATACACTTACACAGACTTGGGAGACAAAACCGAACTGGAATATCACGAATGGATGGATGAAGGCGAGCTAGATGGCACAGTCAGACAAGAGACTTTGGATAAACTAAAGGAAATCATGGAAAAATGAAACGAGTAATCATCATCCATGCGTGGGAGAGCAGTCCGGAGGAGCACTGGTATCAGGAGGAAAAGAAATTGCTTGAGAAAATGGGCTGCAAGGTTGATTTGCCGGTCATGCCGGGCGGACGGTGGCCGAAATTGAATGAGTGGCTGCTGGTTATAGAGAGTTTAAGGCCGGATGAAGAAACGGTCATGATCGGGCATAGTTTGGGTCCGGCGGCAACCTTTCGATATTTAGAGAAAAGCGGCCGAAAGGTTGATAAGGTCTTTTCGATTGCCGGATTTGCCAGAGACCTAGAGATAGAAGAGACGCGAAACTTTGTCGACAAGCCATTTGATTGGGGAAAGATAAAGAGCTTGGCAAATGAGTTTGTCGTGATCAGCGAGAAGCATGATCCGTATGTGCCTCTTGAAGCGGGCAAAGAAATTGCCGGTAAAACCGGCGGGGAATTTATTGTTGTTGAAGGCAACATCCACTTCGACAAGATGAATCTGGATTTGATCAATAAAAGATTATAGAAAGGGATTCCTCCGGCAAGGCCGGAATGACTCGCGCACCGATTGGGTGCGGGGCAGGCAGAAGGAAAAATTATGAAAAGTAATATATTCATTTTTCATGGAACCGGAGGATACCCGGAAGAGAATTGGTTTCCGTGGCTCAAAGGACAGCTTGAATCGGAAAATTGTCAGATAACCATTCCCAAGTTCCCGCACTCCAAAGAACTATTTGCCGAAGCTTGCTTAAAAGTTGTTGTTCCTCAGTTTCCAAGTCCCGAAAGGCCCATTCTAAACGACTGGCTCAATAAATTGGACGAATATAAGGAATTCATCAATGAGAATACAATATTGATTGGACATAGTTTGGGCGGATTATTTTTACTCCGAGTTCTAGAGAGGTTAGAAACACCGGTAAAGGCTGCTATATTTGTATCAGCATCGGCAGGAGTGAAGCCGATAAAGTTTTACCAAGGAGACCATGACTTTAGCGGTGGATTTGACTTTGATTGGGGTAAAATAAAAAAGAGTGCCAGCCATTTCGAGGTTTTCCATTCCGATACCGATCAAATGGTATGTTTGGGAAATGGCGAAGAACTGGCAAAACGGCTGGGTGTTAAGCTAAATGTCATTCCCGATGCAGGACATTTGAATGCAAAGGCCGGGTATACAAAGTTTCCAGAATTACTAAATGCGATAAATGCTATATTAGAAAAATGAATGAGGTGGAATGACTCATGCACCGATTGGGTGCGGGGCATGCAGAAGGAAGATTATGAAAGTTAAAGGCTGGAATAAATTGCAGATTGAACAGCATGGGAAAGCAGCGAAGAACCTTTGTGATATCAAGGATCGGGTTTTCGATTTGATGGGAAAGCAGCCAGAGATTAGTGAGTTTGAGGTAGCGCAATTTATCCTTGACCAGTTTAAACAAAGAGACATGAAGACCGATCCGGATATGTCGATTGTGGCATTTCGCGAGAACACATCATTTGTCCATTATTTTCCGACAGCGGAGTCGGCAAAGACATTAAAGCCAAATTCATTGATAATGTTGGATGTCTGGGCAAGGATGAACGAAAAAGGAGCGCCATTTGCTGACATTACTTGGATGGCTTGGAGTGGGGAAGAGATTCCTGAAGAAATTCAAAAGGCATTTGATGCCGTTATTCTCTCAAGAGACAGAGGGGTGGAGTATATTAAAACCACAAAAATTAAGAATTTGAAAACCAGAGATATTTCAAGATCGATGACGGGGATTACCCTTAAGTCTGGTGTGCAGGATTTCATTCCGCACGGTTTTGGACACAGCCTCGGCACCACAACTTGCCATGGAAACGGAGTCCGACTAAAAGATGGTAGCAGAGGCTTTTTGCCGAAAAACATTGCCTACACCATAGAACCAGGTATATATGTTGAAGGGAAGTTTGGTGTCAGAAGCGAGATAGATTTCTATGTTAATGAAAATGGAAAGCTAAACATAACGACGGAAATTCAGAAAACAATGTTGAGGATTTAAATGAACCTAGAAAAAGAAATCGGGGAAATAAAGGCCAGAAACAAGAGGGTTGAGGCGGACAAAGCTTGGGAGACAAGTATGTTCCGGAAAGTTATTATTGTCATTTTTACGTATACAATCACCGCGGTCGTTTTCTATCTGATAGGCGTCAAAGACTATCTTTTAAGCGCGCTGATACCCACTATCGGCTACTTTCTGTCCATCCAGTCGCTGCCATTTATCAAAAAATGGTGGGTAGATAATCGGTACGGGAAGTAATATGAGCGGCATAAAAAGCGCTGTGTTTAGATTTCTCTACAGCTTCATGAAGCTGTATTTGTTTCTGAAAAGGGAAAGCCGCGGCGCCCAGTGCCTGGTGGTGCATGACGGCAAAGTTTTGCTTGTCAAAACCACCTACAATGATTATTTTTCGTTTCCCGGAGGCGGGATAAAAAGGGGCGAGACGGCAAAGGACGCTGCCGTAAGAGAGCTGCGCGAGGAAACCGGCATAGAGGCCAAAAAGCTTCATATGATCGGCGAATTTCTGCACGACAAGGGCTATGTCAAAGACCGCATATCGCTCTTTTATGTGGATGATTTTAAGCTTGAAGGTGAGCTAAAGTGCAGGTGGTGGGAGATAGACGAAATGGGTATTTATCCGCTGGATAATTTACCGCCAAATACAGAAGAAGGAACGAAGAGAAAAGTCGGGCTAGACACAGGCAAAATTGCCGGCGGTGATTGGTAGAAACTAACTGCGTGTATAGTGTATACTTGCACCTAATTAAGGTATTAAGTTAAAATGTCACAAGTTATCGTTATCGCGTTAACTTGTGACATTCTTCACGGAATATATGAAAAAATTTAACAAAATTGTTATGGAAAAGAAGTATTTAAAAAGAAAAAAGAAAAAGCTGATTTTAGGAAAAACTGAAAAAGAGATCTTAAGGCTAGCAGGAATGGGTGTTTTAGTGGCGGGGACATTGGTTGCTCCCAATTTGCCTATTATCTTTAAAGAATTATTATCGGACAGAAAGAAAAAATATGCATTCAAACGAAGTTTTCAACAAGTTTACGAGAAAAATCTAATCATTTTAAGCGGCGAGAAAGTTTATCTTTCAGAGAAGGGCCAGAAATTGTTGGACAGGATAGAAAGCGAGAAGATTGAAATTAAAAAGCATGAGTGGGACGGGATTTGGCGGATTGTTTCATATGATATTCCGGATAAGCCGCTGAAAAATGAAAGGGACTATTTTAGAAAGAAATTAAAGGAGCTCGGTTTCGAAGATTTGCAAAAAAGTATGATGGTAATACCGTATGAATGCAAAGAGGAGATAGCGGTAATTGCGCAAAACTTGAAAATCGCGCCTCATGTGATGCACCTGGTGACTGATCGGTTGCCGAGACAGGAAGAAATGACGAGAATTTTCGGATTGGATGATGAAGAATGGGAAAGCTAGCCAATCCCGCGAAAGGGTAAGACAAAAGTAGTGTCACAAGTTATCGCTATCGCGTTAACTTGTGACGTCAGCCAATAAATAAAAAGTAATATTTTTGTGTAATATGAGAAATGTAAGAGAAACAATCAAATCTTTGCCGCTTGGACCGGGAGTTTATATTTATAGAAACTCGAAGGGGAAGATTATCTACATTGGCAAAGCGATTTCTTTAAGGCACCGGGTAAGCCAGTACTTTCAAGATGCCAGAAATCTGGATGCTAAAACCCGTGAATTGGTTCGAAACATCGCCAAAATAGAGCATATAAATACTGATTCCGAGGTGGAGGCATTAATCCTGGAAGCGGAGCTGATCAAGCGCTACAAACCGAAGTTTAATGTTCAGTGGCGGGACGACAAGAACTATGTCTACATCAAGATTACAGACGAAAATTATCCGCAAGTGTCGCTGGTCCGGCAGATAGTGGATGACAAAGCGCGCTACATCGGGCCGTTTGTGAGCGCCGGCGCTCTGCGTCAGATCCTGCGATACACTCGAAAGATATTTATGTTTAGGCATTGCAATAACATGCCGCAAAGAGTTTGCCTCCAGTACTCCATCGGCAACTGCACCGGGCCGTGCCAAGAATACATTTCCAAAGCTGAGTATGGCAGAAATATCCGCCAGATGATGAAGCTTTTTCAAGGAAAAACAAAAGACTTGGAGAGAGAATTTAATCGGGAAATGAAAAAGGCTGCCAAAGCGGAGGATTATGAAAAAGCGGCTCTCTACAGGAATCGACTATTCCAGCTCAAAAAGATTCAGACATTAAAATTGGAAAAGGACTTGAATTCCGGGGAAGCCAGAACGGCAAGGGATAAGGCATTGGTCGGGCTTCGTGACGCGCTGGGCCTGGCCGGTGTGCCAAGAAGGATTGAGTGCTATGACATCTCCAACATTTTTGGCAAAGCGGCGGTCGGATCGATGGTGGTTTTTATTCAGGGCTTGCCGGCAAAGGATCATTACCGGCGATTTGAGATCAAAACAGTCAAGAAAATAAGTGATTACGACATGATGAAGGAAGTTCTCAGGCGTCGGTTTAAAAAATTAGGAATTGAGAGAAAGGGATCTTTTGCGCAGAATGATCAATTTCCAATTTCCAATTTCCAATCAATGATCAATGACCAAAGTTCAAAAAACAAGAAAGGGCTGGATTCCCGCCGGAGTTTATCCGCCGAAGAGATTCCCGCCTCCGCGGGAATGACAAAGGAGGGCAGGAATGACAAAAGGAGGAAAGATGTCTCGTTTGCAGAGGTGCCGGACCTTATTATTATCGATGGGGGAAAGGGCCAACTTTCGGCGGCTTCTGAAATTCTGGAAGAAGACAAGCTAAACTTGAAGGTTGTTTCGTTAGCAAAGAGATTGGAGGAGATTTATAGTATAGATTCCCGCCTGCGCGGGAATGACAAGGTAGGGCGCGGGAATGACAAAGGAGGGAACAGGAATGACGGAGGTGGAAGATTTCAGAAAACAATTCTAGAGCGGGGTTCTGAGAGCCTGTACTTGGTCCAAAGGGTTCGCGACGAGGCACATAGGTTTGCCATTACATATCACAGAAGCAAGAGGGGAAAGGAGCTTTTGGCTTCAAATCTTGATATAATCGAAGGAGTCGGGCCAAAAACCAAGAAAAAGCTTCTTAAAGAGTTTGGCTCAGTGGAGGATATTAGGAAAGCCAAGCAGTCAGAATTAGCCAGTATAGTCGGTGAGAAGTTGGCGGGGAAAATAAAAGAAAGTTTGTAAACCATTGTCATCCTGAACTTGATTCAGGATCTATATCAATAAAACCTAGATTCCGGATCAAGTCCGGAATGACAAGGAGGATATGATGGAAAGCATAGTAAGCAAAGAAGTCTACTTCAAAAACAATAAGGGCCAAAGAATTCACGGGATTTTTGAGGAACCAAATCCTAAAAGGGATGAGATTGTTATTATTGTTCATGGGTTTGCATCCTATGCCAAGCACTATTTATCAGACTTGCTGGCTGGCATCAATCTAAATTCACTGAGGATTGATTTGGATAATCAAGGAAAGTCGGAGCCTGATTTTCAAGAAGAGGCAAGTATTACGAACTATAAAAACACTTTAGAGGCAGCGATCGATTTTGCAAAAGATAGAGGCTATAAAAAAATTAGTTTTCTCGGCATAAGCTTTGGTGCCAATGTGGTTTTGGCTACGGCACTCAATCATCCGGAAGTCAAAAGGATTGCTCTCATGTCTCCTTGCGTTGATTACCCAAATATAAAAGTGATAAGCTTCAGTCAAGAAGAACTTCAAAGGTACAAGAAAGAAGATTACTACCCATTTATCGATCCGGGCGGAAATAAATTTAAAATAAATTTTGCTTGCTATGAGGATTCCAAAAAATATGTAATGTTTGGAAAAGCGGCATCCATAAAATGTCCGGTTCTTATTATCCATGGAACGGAAGATGAGCGAGTTAATTTTGGCGCGAGTGAAAAGATAATCAAAGAATTTCCAAATGGAAAGTTGATCCCCATAAAAGGTGCGAATCACCATTTGGCAATAAGTGGTGATTTCTCTGCAGGGAAAGAAGCACTCAAGGAATGGTTTCTGGAGGGAAAATGAAAAAGAAAGATTGGGAAGAGGAAGAAGAGCAAATCCGAAAAGCCCGAAAAGGAAAAAGCGATAAGAAAAAAATGAAGGTTTCGGGGAAAAGTGTCTTTGCCCTTCAAAAAGAGATGGCAAAGAAGAAACAAGACACAAATAACAAGTAACAAAAAAACAAAATCCAACAAATCAAATCTCAAAAACCTTTCTAGGTTACTTGTGCCTTGTCTCTTGTGCCTTGTTTCTTAATATATTTTCTGCTAAAATTGCACTCATGTTAAGACAAATTTTGATGGGCGTTATTATATTTTCCGGCATTGTTTTAGTCATTGCCATAATGCTGCAGCAAAAAGGCGGAGGACTGGGCTCGGCCTTTGGCGGTGAAAGCGGAGCATACAGAAGCAAACGGGGCGCCGAAAAAATGCTGCTTTACTTAACCATTGTCATGGCCGTGATTTTTATCGGCACTACTTTAACCACTCTCATAATCAAATAAGCAGATTGACAATTTTAGCCCCGGCGATTAGGAGTTTAGGGATTAGGTAACTAGGCTACCTAATTAACTAATTAACTAAGTTCCTAATTTCCTAATTTCAATGAATCTAAAGAGAATATTTTTAAGGTTTTCTTTGAAAGCCCAAAAACATACCATAAGGCTGAAAAATCTTGAGCTTAAGGATTTTCACGAATTCTACATCTTTGCCTCCAGAAAGCTTTACCGGGTGGTGCACTTAAGGAACTTGGTGATATTTTGCATCGTTTTTATGGTTGTGGTGACTCTCATGTTTGTATCGTCGTTTACCAAGCTGACCGCTTATTACAAAAAGGATAAGCCGATTTCGGGTGGGGTATACACAGAGGGATTGCTTGGTAAATTTCTAAGGATCAATCCGCTATACTCGCAAACGAATCAGGATGACGAAGATGCGGCGAGCCTCATATTTAGCGGACTGATGAAAGAAGGGCCAAACAGAAGCATCACCGAAGATATGGCAAGCAGGTGGACTTTGTCTGCCGACCAGAAAACCTACAGCTTCGATCTGAAG
>JAJYFH010000036.1 GCA_021791015.1 bacterium
TGAGACGCAGTATCCTCTTGACCGCATGCCTCTTCCTTTTTGTCTCATTGCTTTATCAATATAATCAAACTTTTCTCTTAATTTCTTGCCTGTTTGTGACTTCATGAATTGAACTGTTCTGGCAACCGATACTCTGGGTGGGATAATTATCACGACATGGACATGATCTTCTTGAACATTAACCCTTTTTACCTCGATATCTTCATCAAGCGTATCAAGCTGCATAATCAATTTCTCGGTATATTCTTTTACTCCCTTCACAAACAGTTTCCTGCGATATCTCGGCGTCCAAACAATGTGGTATTCAGTGTGATATACAGCATGCATGCTTTTTCGAAATCTCATGAATATTATTGTATCATGGATGGAATTGTTTGGACTTGCCTATCCATCACCAGGCAGAGCCTGGTGGTTTAAACGGCATACTAATATGTATTAGTGTAACGGCCTATTAAAATCTTAATAGATTCTGGACAAGCCAGAATGACGAATTATAATTGAATTATGGAATTAAACGATATAAGAGACGGGATCGACAAAATTGATAATCAAATTTTCGATTTAATTGTCGAGCGTGTCGATCTTGCAAGGGAGGTCTTAAAAGCCAAAAGCGCGCTTGGAAAACCGATTTATGACGCCGAAAGGGAAAAGGTTGTGATCGGCAGGCAAGTTGAAAAGGCAAAAAAACTAGGGCTGCCAACAGAGTTTGTGGCTGACATTTACAAAGCGCTGATTCGCGGCTGTACTGAAGTCGAGGAGAATATTCAAGATTAAAACACCCTTTGTCATCCCGATTCCGCCAAAGGCGGATAAACTCCACTGAGGAATCCCTGTAGAAAAATTCAAGCAACAAGCAACAACGATCAGCCAAATTCTAATAGTCATGGGTTAAAAACTTGAAAATTAGAAATTGATAATTGAATGAAAATTGAGATTTGAAAATTGAAAATTTCAAATGATATTGACAAAGATTTTACGCTTTGTTATATTGATTTAGCACTCATGGGGGTAAGAGTGCTAATTTGAACTAAATCATGTCATCCTGAACTAGATTCAGGATCCAGATAATATAGATTCCGGATCAAGTCCGGAATGACAAAAGGGTATTTAAATAGGAGAAGTTACTATGGCAAAACTAAAACCATTAGGCTACAAAATTATTGTGGAACGCCAAGCAGCAAGCGAGAAGACCGCTGGCGGAATTGTCATACCTGACAATGCAAAAGAGAAGCCGGAGCAGGGCAAAGTTATCGCAGTAGGCAAAGACGTCGAGGAAGTAAAAGTTGGCGATACTATTATCTTGGGAAAATTCGCCGCCACAGAAGTCAAAATTAACGGAAATGAATATTTAATTGTAAGGGAAAAAGAAGTTTTAGCAATTATTTCATAATTTCAAATCCCAATTAATCAATCCCAAAAAAAATGATTCTGGCCAAGCCAGAATGACAGGATGGAATTAGTGGATTAGTATCATTAGTAATTAGCAGGAGGACATAACATGTCTAAAGAAATCAGATTTTCAGAAGACGCACGAAAAAAACTTAAAGATGGGGTTGATAAACTGGCAAACACCGTCAAAACCACCCTCGGACCGAAAGGCAGAAATGTCGTTTTGGATAAGAAATACGGAGCGCCGACCATTACAAATGACGGTGTCACTATCGCAAAAGAAATTGATCTTGAGGATGTTTACGAAAACATGGGAGCGCAACTGGTCAAAGAAGTCGCCTCAAAGACAAATGATGTTGCCGGAGACGGCACCACCACGGCCACAGTTTTGGCCCAAGCCATCGTCACAGAGGGACTAAAAAATGTGACTGCCGGCGCTAATCCGATGGAGATTAAAAAGGGAATAGAGCAAGCGACAGATTACGTAGTGTCTGAGATTGCAAAAACCAAGAAAGAAATCAAAACCAAAGAAGAGATTGCCCAAGTGGCTTCCATATCAGCAGCTGACACGGAAATCGGAAGCTTAATCGCCGATGCTATGGATACGGTCGGCAAAGACGGCGTCATCACCGTCGAGGAAGCTCAAACTCTCGGCATGGAAAAGGAAGTGGTCGAAGGCATGCAGTTTGACAATGGCTACATCGCGCCGCACATGATTACCGACGCGGACCGTATGGAAGCCGTCTATGAACATCCGGAAATTTTGATTACCGACAAGAAAATCTCTTCTATTAACGAAATTGTTCCCCTGCTTGAAAAAATGGCCGGAGCCGGCAAAAAAGACTTGGTTATAATCGCGGATGATGTAGAAGGCGAGGCTTTGGCAACTCTTGTGGTAAATAAATTGCGCGGGATATTCAATGCCTTAGCAGTGAAAGCTCCGGGGTTTGGCGACAAAAAGAAAGAAATGCTCGCCGACATCGCCGTTTTGACCGGCGCAACAGTTATTTCCGACGAACTGGGACTTAAGCTCGAAGATGCGGAGTTGAACGTCCTGGGAAGCGCCCGAAAAGTTATCGCCGACAAGGACAATACCACCATCGTCGAAGGTACCGGTGATCCGAAAGAAATTAAGGCAAGGGTCAGCCAGATCAAAAACCAGATTGCAAAAAGTTCAAGCGATTGGGATAAGGAAAAGTTGCAGGAACGTTTGGCGAAAATGGCAGGCGGGGTTGCCGTTTTGAAAGTCGGCGCCGCAACGGAAGTTGAGCTAAATGAAAAGAAGCACAGAATAGAAGACGCGCTGGCGGCAACAAGAGCGGCAGTGGAGGAAGGCATCGTTCCCGGCGGCGGCGTGGCGCTTGTCGATATCGCACCGGGGCTGGCAAAGCTAAAAGGCGACAAGGATGTCGAAACGGGCATTAGGATATTGCAAAGAGCTTTGGAAGAACCTTTGAGGCAAATTGCACTCAACGCCGGAAAGGAAGGTTCGGTCGTTGTTGACGAAGTACAGAAAAGAGCAAAAGGTATCGGCTATGACGCGGCCAAGGACGACTATAAAGACATGATAAAGGCAGGTATCGTCGATCCGGCTAAAGTTACCCGAAGCGCGTTGCAGAACGCAGCTTCTGTTTCAGCACTCTTCCTGACAACCGAAGCAGTTGTGGCAGAGCTTCCGGAAAAGGAAAAACCGGAGATGCCGGCCGGCGGCGGCATGCCGGGAATGGGATACTAGATAAAAAAGCCCTCGCAAGGGGCTTTTTTAAATTTTCAATTTACAATTTACAATTTTCCTGCCTCGCCGGCAGGCAGGCATTGAATTACCAAGACATTAATTTTCAAGCCACTAGTCTAAACCGGTTTAGGCTAGTGAAATACTTTCATCCTACGTCTTGTGTCATTCTGGTCTGGCCAGAATCTCGAAAACTCGTTCCGAAGAACAATTCTAAAAAAGAAAAAACGGTTAACCGTTTCGAAAAATGCAGTGATGAGAATCACCACTATATTCACTAGCAAGTAGAGCAACCTGTAGAACCACTGGTTTGGGCTTGGCAAAACATGCATTGCAAATGTTACGGTCAAGGCCATAATTGCAACTGCTCCAATCGTTTCTCCTGTCAGGTTTACCAGCATTTTTAATCACTCCTTTAGTTGAGTTGCAATCCAACCTTTTATCTATAATCCAGGGGTAAAATTTTCAAGTTACGCCCCAAGATATTAGGTAAATGATATCATAAAGGTTATTATGTGTCAATAGTGTTGACATATTACATTTGTGTTAAGATCTACTTATGATTAAATTTGACTTCCAAGGTTTACGGCCTAAAAAAGATGAGATAGAGACTTACTTAAAAGATGATTTTCAGTTCACTTCTGTGCAACCGGATATGAATAGATTGGTTGAGGTAGCCGGCAAATACGGGGAGGTAAAAAACTTAATAATCCTCGCCCGAGGCGGCTCCATTAGCTCTTTTCGGGCTTTTTGGCAGGCTCAAGGCATGTACATTTCCGATAAAAATGTTTATTTCGTCGACACCATTGACCCCGATTACACATTTTATGTAAAGGACAGATGCATGGCCGAAGATTCCTTGGTTATCGCCATTTCAAAATCTGGCACCACGGTCGATGTGCTTGAAAATGTGATGAGCTTCTGGGGTTACCCGATGGTCATGATTACAAGCGAGGGCGATAATCCTTTAAACCAAATGGCCAAAAAAATGAGCTTTGATGTCGTCGTTCATCCGGAAATCGGCGGCAGATACTCGGGACTCTCGGAAGTCGCCCTGCTGCCAGCTATGATATGCGGCCTGGATGTTTCTGAAATCCGTGACGGCGCCAAGGATGCATATACAGAATTTCAAAAGCCAAAGAACGATGCCAAGAGCCTGGCCTTAATCGTTAAGGATTTATCTGACAAAGGCTATGATCAAATCTTCTGGCCGATTTATTCTAAAAAGTTGGCTTCCTTTTATGAAATTATCAGCCAACTGATCTCGGAGAGTGTTGCTAAGGAAGGCAAAGGCATCACCGTCTTGCCCGCGGAAGGCCCAGAAAGCCAGCATTACCTAAACCAGCGATTTTTCGGCGGTCCTAAAAATATGATTGGCATCTTCACAACAGTCAGTAATTTTGAAGAAGACCAGAAGGTGGAAGCGGCCGAAGAGATAAAAGATATTGCCCTCAAGGACATTAATCTGAGCGCACTTAGCGGCATCCCGCTGTCAAAAGACATGCATTTTGAGCTTCAAGGATCGCTTGAAAATGCCAGAAACAAGAAAATCCCGGCGGTTCTGCTTGAGCTTGATAAAGTTAATGAGTACAATCTCGGCTATTTCCTTGCATTTTTGCATGTCTTCACCGTCTATCTTGCCCGCGCTTTTGAGGTCAATCCCTTTGACCAACCCGAGGTCGAGGACTCCAAAAAGATTAGTTTTCGCGAAAGAAAAAACTATAAGAAATAACTTCAGTCTGCTATAATCACGAGACTGAAGCAGATTAAAATTGTCATTCCGGACTTGATCCGGAATCCAGAATTTATTTGTATAGATTCTGAATCGAGTTCAGAATGACATAAGACAGGAATTTATGTCAAACGAAATTGAGGAAATAAAGGACAAAGTGGACATCGTCGACTATATCGGCAAAGTGGTCCAGCTTAAAAAAACCGGCGCGAACTATAAAGGTTTATGCCCTTTTCACAATGAAAAAACTCCCTCGTTTATCGTCAGTCCCGATAAGCAAATCTTTCACTGCTTCGGCTGCAACGAGGGCGGTGACATCTTTGCGTTTGTTATGAAAACAGAGGGCATGGAGTTTGTCGAGGCGCTCAAGAAGCTGGCGGCGGACGCCGGAGTGAAGCTCGAATCAAAATTTGATGCCGGAGCCAGCGACAAGCGCGAGCGTCTTTTTGAAATTAATGAGAAGGCATGCAGCTTATTTGAGAAACAAATGAAAGGAAATCCGACAGCCTTAAACTATTTCAAAAAGAGGAAGTTAACCGACAAAACTATCGGAGAATTTCGGCTCGGATATGCCAAGAATGAGCTGACCGGTTTGCAACAGATTTTGAAAAATGCCGGTTTCAGCCAGAAAGAAATGATCGCCGCCGGCGTTGCCAAGGAGAGAAACGGCAAAACCATCGACCAGTTCCGCAACCGGGTAACCTTTCCGATTATTAACCCCGGTGGAAGAGTCGTAGGCTTTTCGGCTCGGGTCTTGGATGCTTCGCTGCCAAAATATATAAATACACCTTCAACCGACATATACGACAAATCAAATATACTTTATGGCATTTATCAGGCAAAGGAGAGAATCCGCAAACAAGACCACACCATCATCGTCGAGGGGAATATGGACGTTATCGCATCTCACCAGGCCGGCGTCAAAAATGTCGTCGCATCCAGCGGGACGGCCTTAACCGAAAGGCAGCTCGACATTTTGAAGAAATTCAGCCCGAATATAAAACTGGCTTTCGACGTTGATCCTGCAGGCAATATGGCAACCCGCCGAGCTATTGAAATGGCTTTTCAAAAAGGCATGAATGTAAAAATTATTGAAATCCCGGAAGGCAAGGATCCGGCGGACGTTGTGTCAAAAGACCCGAAGATATGGGTTGGCGCTACAAAAAAAGCCGTACATGTAATGGACTTTTTGCTTGAAAAGTCATTTACCCCAGAGGTTTCAAAAGACATTATCAAGAAGAAAAAAGCCGCCAGGGAATATCTATCATTTCTGCAAAACCTGGAAGATTTTGTGGAAAGGGACCATTATATCAAAAAGTTGGCCGACAAGATCAATGTCGGAGAAAGCGAAATCCGCAAAACCCTCGAGAAAACTAAAAGCCCAAAAGCAAAAGAGCCCAAACAGTCAAATGAGGGCAAGAAAGCCAGCCTGAGAGACCAGGTGGAAAACAGGCTCGTTGGCATAGCTCTTACGGATGGCAAAAATTTGGAATTTATTTTTAACTATTTAGAGGCCGGGGATTTCGAGAATGCCGAGGCGCTTAACCTTTACAACAAAGCCAAAAAACACTATTATGCAAAGAAATTACTCGACTTAAAAAAATTTTCAAAACAAGAAAACAAGGAAGGGCAACAATACTTAAACGTACTGCTTCTAAGATCTGAGCAGGAAATAGAGAATTTGGGTGAGAGTGAAATCGCCGAGGAAATTTTCTATCTTGCCAAAAAGATAAAAACTCTGAACCTCCGCCGGGAAAGAGAGAATTTAGCAAAAGAACTTAAAGAGGCGGAAAGCAGAAAGGATGATGAATGGTCAAAAAGACTGATAAAAAAGATGCAAAGCCTAATAAACAAAGAGCAAAAAATATAAAAGAGGCTCCGAAGGATACACAAAAGAAACAGGAAGAACTCTTTGAAAAAGGCAAGGCCCAAGGCTTTATCACGCAAGATGAGATAATGGCCATATTTCCTGATGTTGAAGAAAGCGTGGAAGAGCTCGACGAAATATATGCCAACCTGGGCGAACAGGGAATTGATGTTGTCGACAGCCGCGAAAAAATGATTTGGGGCGACGGCAAGGAAGAGCCTGATGAGAAAGAGCTGGAAGCTCCCGAGATAAATGACTTTGCCGATGATTCGGTTCGAATGTATCTGCGGGAAATCGGCAGAATCCCCCTTCTGACGAGAGAAGAGGAAGTAGACCTTGCCAAAAAAGTTGCTGAAGGCGACAAAGC
>JAJYFH010000037.1 GCA_021791015.1 bacterium
CTTCCTGTCCGCAAGGGTTAATTTTTTTGTTTTATTGACCATGTAAATTTTCGCCTAAATATATATAATTTTTTCAAAACCCACGCACCGGATAAATTGGTGCGGGGTAAAGGAGAAAAAATGGCAAGGAAAAATTGGAAATGCGGCGGAGGGGGAGCCGGTGCAGGTGCGGTTTACGGTCTCGGCTTTATCGGTGCTCTCATCTATTACATCCAGCATGCGGCCACTTTCTGGCTGGGAGTTTGGGGCATTCTAAAAGCCCTCGTCTGGCCGGCACTCTTGATTTACGAAGCCCTCAAGTTTTTCAGAATGTAGATTTTATAAGGTCAGACCCTTTAAGATTTAAAAAGGTAAACGATTTAATGTGTTTGTCTTTTAGCGTGAGTCGAATAAAGCAGGATGAACGCCAAACTTATAAAGGCCGGCTTCTGCAGGATATCATTTATTTTAAGTCCCATAAAAAATGCCAAAGCGTAGGCAATAATTGGGGTTTGAAGAATAGCAAACTGCAGAAAATAATATTTGGCGTGCCCCAGATTTTTCCGTACTTCATATAAATTCATAGTGGCAAGTGCCCAAAGAGAGGCAACCAGAAGAGTCGAGCCGATAACATGAAAGGCGTAAAGAGTGTCGTCCGGAGAAGCCCCGGCGATAAGGGCTCCGGAACCGCCCATAAATGCAAGTAAGGGACTTGAGGTATTGTTTTGTCTGGTTTTTCGTAATTTGTGTGCCAAGAAAAAGAGAAGGATACCGGTTAGAAACATACCGACACTATAAATATTGGATGCAACTGTATTTGGCAAGCCGACTTGGTTAAAAGCGCTGCCCAGGTCACTTAGCGGATATCTCAAAAAGTCAAAACGGCCATTGTAAAAAATGTCGGCGAGTATCATTAGCGCGAGATTGGCAATTACCAATATCAAGAAATAGTGGAATGGCGAGAGGTTTTTTATTTTTTTGACCATGCAATTATTTTAACATATCCGCATTGGATACGGCTTATGCAGTTCGCTGATTTTACACACCGGGTGTGGGCGGTATTTACTCACCTGGTGTGTGCGAAATGCGCAAGCCGTGCGGATAATAATTAATCTCGGTGAACAGAGTGGCTTATAAAAAAAAGACCCTCAGAAGTGAGGGTCCGGAGAAAACGGGGAAATGTTTTCTTGAGGAAGGTACGTTATCGTCAGTTTGCTGGTTTATCCGAGGTTGATTGAGTAGCGTTCTTGTCCAGGGTGTCTTCCTCGTGGCCATCATCTTCCAGAGGTTCCTCGAGGTTGATTAGCCCACATTCGTGCTGGCGGTATATGTACCGGAGGAGCAACCTTTCCTGGATATCAAGGATCTTCGCAGCACCTTCTACGGTACCACCTTCCAACCAAAAGGCTTCGAAGGCATTCATGTTACCTTCCCTGATATCGGCAGCAAGTTTGGTAAGGATTTCAGCCACCTCCTCACAGTCACTGGCGGTTTGCTCCTTGTACTCGTTGAATTCCATGTTTTTCACCTCCTAAAAACCAGCTAGGTGCGGTTTCAGTGAGTAGAAAATGATCGGGGTGGTGCTGTCGCCGTTTGTCGGAATCATGCCGACATTCACTGAGGAGATTCTGGCGATGTAGTCGTCGATCCTGGCATAAGCCTCGGCGATTACAGCGGCTGTATTCTTGATGGCAGTCTTCTTCAATATCACTGCCGGTCCTGGTCCGCGATAGTAGCTTTCATCGTAGACGACCTCGATGTTCACCTCGTCGGAAACTGCTATTGCAACTGTCCGAAGATGAATATTTCTTGATTCCCATCGGAAACTGTTGAGGGTGGGAGCCAGCCCCCGAAGAGCTTTCTCGAACTTCTCGTGAGTATCACCAGGGGAATCACTGTGTTCGTCGAACATTTTTTCCAGCGTAATTCTTGGCACAAAAATCACTCCTTCCAATTTTGGATTCTAGGACTTGTCTGTCGAAGAAATGAAAACTTCTCAGACAAAGTTTGCCCCAGAAATTTTTAAAGTGCGAAGAGAAATAGTACCATACAATCAATGTAAAGTCAATCTTTCTCAAGCCGGGCTTTTGTAATATAATTGTCTTTATGAACACGCTTATCATACTTTCGGCGAAATATCTCTACATCGTTATCATTTTGGCAGCGATAGGGATTACGTTTTATAAAACCAAGGCGGACAGGCGCATGGAAATGATCGTAACCGCCATCATTGCAGCTGCTATAACCTTAATTCTCATCTGGGTTTCCAAGCACCTCTTCTATTCACCACGGCCTTTTGTCGTTGGCCACTTCACACCCCTTATCCCGCACTCCGCTGACAACGGCTTTCCATCAGATCATACCGCTATCTCCATGGGCGCGGCATTTGTCATTTATCTCTTCAATAAAAAAGCCGGCATCATCCTGGCCACTCTGGCTTTATTGGTCGGTATCTCTAGAGTCCTAGCCGGTATCCATCATCCAATCGATATCCTCGGCAGTGTCATTATCGCCTTCATTGCCGTCGTGGCCGCAAGATTTATTTTGAAGCGCTACCCCAAGCTCCTATCCTGCCCAATGAAAAAGTTGGGGAAAAATTAATTGCCATAATCCGAGTAAGACACTTGATTGGTACGGCGGAATTGATTGTTTATTTGGCTAGGATAAGCTATATTTAAATTATGGAAGAGGAAGAGAAAAATCGCCAGGCATCGCACATCCGGGTGCATATGAACATTGCATATTTGCACATCGTTTTTACCATTTTCATCCTGCTTATCACCTTGGCTCCGAACTTTCTAAAGGAAAACGAGCTTTTGTCTATGCAAATCGTCTTGGCGATCCCGCTGCTTTTTAGTTCTATCTTTGCCAGGTCGAGGTCAGTTTATGTCGGCAAAGACACAGCGCTTTGGAAAAACTATGGTTTTCTCTGTTTTCTGGTCGCCTACACTTTGCTGGTAAACTCTGTCGGCATATTGCTGGCGCTTTTTGCAAAGCCGATGATCGTCTACATCTTTTTCTTTGCAAATATTACCCTGGCTGAGACATACTCTCTCATGGAAATCATCGAGAGAAAAGAAAAAATTGCCGAAAGAATCTGGAAGGACGGCCTATTTATCATACTTTTAATTTTTCTCGGGCTTCTGCCGGCACTCAAGATTTATTAGGGTAATCTACTTCTTGGCGAGGGGGCCTTCAATGTAGATTTTCCTCCAGGCGATAGGGCCGAGAATGAGGCCGATGAAGACACCAATGACTGACATAATGCCGTATAAGACAACGGCTAGATTTAGGCTGCCATAAAGCCAGAGCGAGATAAGCTCGATAATACCGCCAAGCATTATCGCGAAGAGGACGCCGGTAATGACCCAGAGAATGAGATAGGTTATTTGTTTAATGTTTTTCATAGGCATATTGTAGCACAAGGTATAATTTCTTAGAACCTGGGTGGGTTTGGGATTTGATGTATATGCCATAACAATATTTTAGGTAAAAGTGGTGCAAAGCTATTGAACCATTACGCCGTTGCATCTCTCGGGGGTAGGAACCAATATTCCTCAGGGCACAAAGGCCATGTTTGTAGGCCTCTTGATTGTCCTCCCTCTCATTTACTTCCTGCCTCCGTACCCAGCAGGATTATTGGCCATTGCGCTTGTTGCTCGTGTACTTGGTATATTGCTCTATCTTTTTACGCTCGGCTTCATCTCAAGGCTCGGAAACAAGCCCCCCAGGAAGAAAAAGAAAGCGAGGGCAAAAGTACTCAGACCTGCGTTTTCTCCCTCCCAGTGACATTCGCGACTATATGTCGTGGCGACCCCTCCCCGGGGTCGTTTTTTCTGTCACAGATATTTCTTGGTAGGTGCCATAAAGACCACCAGTGATTAGTGAAATTATTTCCACCTGTAAACATGGACGGCGATGTACATTGCCAGCATGCCAAGCAGAAATCCAGCGGAGAAGACCATTACAATCATGGATTCCGCACTGCCCCGCAGGTACCACACTAGAATATTGAGAATAATGAGAACAATAATAACTGATATAACATATACTTTGAGGGGATATTTTTTCATATCGATATTATAACGTAATAGTTCTGAAATTCAAAAATTATCAGAAAATAGAAAACTCTTTTTAAAACCAGTTGATTTTCTCTCTGTAAAAATGAAAAACAGGCATTAAGCACCTGTTTGTTCCATTTGGCGACCCGGACCGGACTCGAACCGGCGACCTCCACAGTGACAGTGTGGCGTTCTAACCAACTGAACTACCGGGCCATGATAATAATTTTCAATTCACAATTCACAATTTTCAATCAATTTCTAATGTCTAAAATGATCAAATCCTCAACTTAGGATCAGAAAAATCTCACTGGGAATTATCCGAAATCCGATATCTGATATCCGACTTCCGAACCCTGATATTGTAGCAAAAAAAGAGGTATTTAGCAATGATTTGGAAGGGCAAGAGACTAGATTCTGGCCAAGCTAAACCAATGATAAACAGGGCGAGTGTCTCGGCAAGATGAGAAAACTCTTGCAATGCATATCAAATATGATACGATAATTATGTTTAAATGATATGATTTATTAATATAAATGGAAAAAGGGACTACAAACAAAAGGCAAGACTATATATTAAAACTCCTTGAAGGGGGAGTTGGCTTATCTATCGCCGAGATAATTCGGGAGCTCCAAAAAGGCTTTGGACAAGTTACAAAGATAACAGTCAATCGGGATCTTGTTTACCTTACTCGGGCAGGACTTATAGAAAGCCATGGAAAAGCTCGGGCAACTCGATACAAAATCTCTATTCATTACAATCTAATTAGGAATATAGACGTAGAAGATTATTTCAAAAATGGGCCGGACAAGAGAAGGATTCAGGAAAGTTTTAATTTTTCTATTTTTGATTTGCTTGAAGATATTTTTTCTGATCATGAGCAAAAGTATTTAGAAGATCTAAACCAAGAATTTCATAATAATGTTCGTCGTCTCTCACCGACTATTCTAAAGAAAGAGCTCGAACGTTTAATCATTGAGTTTAGTTGGAAATCATCTCAAATAGAAGGTAATACTTATACTCTTCTGGAGACAGAGGCGCTAATTTTGAGACAAAAGGAAGCCGAGGGACACAACAAAAAGGAAGCAACTATGATTTTAAATCATAAAAAGGCTTTAGATTTTATCTTGAATAATAAAAAAGATTTTCAAGATATTACAGCAGGCAAAATAGAATATATACATTCACTTATTGTGGATGGACTTCAGGTGCCAAAAAATATCAGGAAATCGCTTGTTGGGATAACAGGGACTAGATATAGGCCTTTGGATAACCAGTGGCAGATTAAAGAAGCCTTAGAAGATCTTTGCAAGCTGGTGAATGGCGAGGAAAATATTTTTGCTAAGTCTATGATTCTTTCATTAATGATTGCTTACATTCAACCTTTTGAGGATGGGAACAAGAGGACTGCCAGGATGTTGGGGAACGCAATTCTTCTAGCATGGGGAAGCTGTCCGCTATCTTATAGAAGTGCAAGCGAAGAAGAATACAAGAAGGCTGTTCTCTTGTTTTATGAAATAAATAACCTGAATTACTACAAAAGGTTATTTATTAATCAATTTGAATTTGCCGTTAAGAACTATTTCTTGAGTTGAACTTCATCTTAATGTATGTTGAGAGATTGTAACGAACAGGTTCTAGGCCCTTTCTGTGGTTGGTAAAAGCATGCGGGCGAGGCGGAGGTCATCGTAGGAGAAGCGATCGCCGAAGTGTTCGCGGACGGGACCGAGATTAGTGGTGTCGAGATTTTCGAAAATTTTATGAATTTCGGGGAGGTGTTTTTTGAGATCCGAACTCATTAGCGCATCGACGATCGGTATGATTTCGTCCGGAGAGATTTTATCTTGTGAGGCAAGCTTTTCGATATGGGAGAGAATTGTGCTTTCGACGAGGCCGCGTTCTTTGGCGATTTCAGCAATTGATTTGCCTTTTTTAAACATGGCGAGGGTTTTATCGAGGGTGCTTATTTTTTCTTCTGGTTTCCCGCCGGAGTTAATGCTGAACCTAGATTCAGTGCGGGAATGACGGAGAGAAGCCTTCTCCGCTTTTAGTTTTCCGCCGCAACTTAGGATAAATTCATCTGCTTTTTGGCGAAACGCGTCTGTCGAGATTTTTTTAATATTGGATTCCAACCCTTCAGATTGGGCCCGAAACTCCGCGTCTTTCTCTAGGATTTCCGGATGGACAAGCAGGGCATGGTCATTAATGCCCAGAAGATGAAGCCCGTCGAGTGAACGGACCCGGGAGAGAGCGACATATCCTTGGCCGTACTCAAAGACGGTTTTCAGATTCATGACGGCGCCGTCGAGCGACATGCCTTGGCTTTTGTGGACGGTGATGGCCCAGGCGAGGCGAAGCGGAATCTGGATAATCTTGGCGCGAATTAAACCATGCTCTTCGACCGTCCAGTCCATCGGTTCGGCCTCGATGGTTTTGCCAGACTTTATTTTGACAATCGGATAGCCTGTTTCACGGTCAAAGCCGATTATTTTTCCAAGCGTGCCATTGACGAATCCATCACGCGGGCTGTTTTTGGTAAACATCACAACCGCGCCTTTCTTCAAATTTAATTCTTCGGGAGAGAGGCAGCCTTTGATAATGGCTTCAACGAGCTTTCGCGGTCCGCGCGACTCCATTTTGAAACTATGAATTTTATCCGGCAGTTTGGCGAGCTCAGCGTCATTTACCCGGTCGACATCGGCGTTGTGGGGGAAAAGTTTGGTGATGCCGCCGGGAGCCTTGCCGCCGGGATTCATTCTGGATTCTAAATGGACAAAATGCTCCTCCTGGAATTTATTTTGGCGAATGGCTTTTAAGACCGAAAGAAACTCTGCGTCTTCCTGGCGGTGCTGCTCGGTTAAGTAGCAAATAGCAGGATTTAATTTCTGCCAGGCATCCGCCTCAAAGGCGAAGCGCGTCTCATCACCTTCCCGAGTTACGGGAGGCAGCTGGAAAAAGTCGCCGACGAGCGCTACCTGCATGCCGCCGAACGGCAACTCATTTTCCCTCGAGAT
>JAJYFH010000002.1 GCA_021791015.1 bacterium
ATTATATTGATAAAGCAATGAGACAAAAAGGAAGAGGCATGTGGTCAAGAGGATACTGCGTCTCAACTATTGGCTTAAACGAGAAAATGATAATGGATTATGTAAAGTATCAAGAAAAAGAAGATAAGGGACAACTCGAACTAGTGTTCGGGTCGTAAGGAAGCCACCAACTCTGTTGGTGGAGGTTCACTGTAACGGAAGGATTTCAAAATACACTAAACCAGTTTAGTGGACTAAGGCCTAATGTTTACTAATGTGCCTTTCCCTGCTATATTTGTAGCCATGAGTAATAAGAAAAGAGTTTTTTCAGGCATTCAGCCAAGCGGCGATCTTCATATCGGCAATTATCTCGGTGCTATCGTGAATTGGGTTCGTGGGCAAGACGCGCATGATAACATCTTTTGCATTGTCGATCTTCATGCCATTACCGTTCCGCAGGATCCGAAGAAATTGAAGGCAAATACCATGGAGCTGGCAAAAGTTCTCTTAGCTTCCGGTATCGACCCAAAAAAATCCACACTTTTTGTCCAATCAGAAAGGCCCGAGCACTCTGAAATGGGCTGGATCTTGAACTGTTTTACGCATATGGGTGAACTGTCGAGGATGACCCAGTTTAAAGAAAAAGGCGGGAAAAAAGAAACTACTGTTGGGCTCTTTGACTACCCGGTACTTATGGCCGGTGACATACTGCTTTATGATACGGAGGAAGTGCCGGTTGGCGAGGACCAGAAGCAGCACGTTGAAATCGCTCGCGATATTGCCCAGAGATTAAATAAAAGAGTTGGGAAAGTTGTGGTTGTGCCGGAGCCGGTTATCAAAAAGGAAGGCGCGAGAATAATGAGCCTGACCGATCCGACTAAGAAAATGTCCAAAAGCGACCAAAACGAAAACAGCTATATTCTTCTACGCGACGATGCCGAAACGATTCGCAAGAAATTTGCCCGTGCGGTCACCGATTCCGACAATAAAATTAAATTCGACAAGGCCAAGAAGCCGGGCATTTCAAATCTCTTAAATATAATGTCGGTTTGTACTGAAACGCCAATTATAGAGCTCGAAAAGAAATATGCAGATTCAAATTACGGACAATTTAAAACGGATGTTGCCGAATGTGTGATCGAAATGTTAAAACCCATTCAAGCAAAACTTGCCGAGTACGATAAAAATGAAGATAAAGTTCGCAAAATTCTCGCCGATGGCGCCGAAGCGGTCGCGCCTCGCGCAAAAGACACGCTTCAACGAGTCAAAAAGGCTGTCGGCCTAGGCCTCTAGTTTGCAAGGGTCCGACCCTTGCAACGAAGTAATTCTAGTTCTCGATTAAATCAACCACCTCTTTTAGTTTTTCATCAACCAATTTTTGGCTTTTTGCTTCCAGGAAGACTTTGAGCAGAGGTTCGGTATTTGAGGCTCTGGCATTAAATCTCCAATCCGGATATTCAACCGATACGCCGTCGATATGCTCGATCTTGGCATCGGCATATCTTTCTTCGATTTCCTTTAATTTTTCCGGAATTCCTTCTTCCTTCCGGATCAGTTTGAATCCGTTTGGATACTTATTTCTCAGGTAATCTGCTAAATCGGACATCTTTTTGCCGGAAGTGCTTAGCTTCTTTAGCATTAAAAGAAACGGCACCATCCCATTGTCACAGAACCATAGGTCCTTGAAGTAAAAATGCCCCGAGGTTTCACCGCCGAAAATTGCATCCTCCTCAATCATTCGCTCGGTTATGAAGGAATGCCCGACTTTGTTTACCAATGGTACTCCGCCGGCAGCTTTGACTCGGTCTATTGCCGGCCAGATGAGGGTTGTGTCAAATACGATTTTTGACTTCGGGTGCTGATCAAGCATTGCCTCTGCCAGAATAGCTGTGGCATAGCAGCCCATCACAAACTCGCCGTTCTCGTCCAGAAAAAGGCACCTATCGGCATCAGCGTCCCACATGGCGGCAAAAGCGGCGCCGGATTTTCTGGCCAGTTCCCCGGTTTCCTTCTGGTTTTCAAGTTGTGAAGGATCGGGTTGGCCTTTCGGGAAGGTGCCGTCCGATTCAAAATTTAACTTAACTAGCTCAAGGTTTAGCTTTTGTGCGATCTGCTCAATCATTTCTCCGGCTGCCCCAAAGTTTGGATTTACCACAACCTTCATGGGTTTGATTTCTTCCGTGTCAACGAGCGAGAAAACCTTTTTCAGATAATCTTCCTTAATTTCCAGTTTTGTAACTTTTCCCTTCCTCGTCATCCTCGAGGCATCAGCCGAAGGATCTTTGGACTTCTCATCCGGTCGGTTGCCGGATTCAGAATGACGCATAGCTATATCTCGAATTTCTGCCAGGCCGCTGTCGATAGATATTGGCGCCGCATTTTCGCGGTAAAGCTTCATGCCGTTATATTCAGCCGGATTGTGGGAAGCAGTGACAACGATGCCTCCGTCCAGATTATAATTTCCCGTAGCAAAGACTATCATGTCGCTTGTGATAAGGCCGACATCAAAAACCTCCACGCCCATTGCAGTAAGCCCCCTCTTCACTTCCTCAAAAAGAGGTTTGCTTGAAGTGCGCACATCATAGCCGAGCGCGACCTTTTTGGGCTTTAGCCAAGTTGCGTATGCTTTGGCTATCTTGTATGCTGCCTCTTCGTTTATTTCTTGCGGATAGAGCGCTCTTATGTCATAAGCTTTAAAAATCTTGGGATTAATGCTTGTTTGTGCCGGCATTTATTTTACCTTTCTTTTCTTTAAATTTTTTAACAAATCTGAAACTATTTTCCGCTCATTCCAGCCGGTTCTTTTGCTATTCATAATGCGATACTTTTGATGGCCGATGCCGGTGATAATGACGATATCTTCAGGGCGCGCAATTAAAAGCGCCTCCTTAATGGCGGCAAACCTGTCCGGTACTACCTTGACCTTTTTTTGCAGTTTTTCAGGCACGCCCGCATATATTTCTTGAATGATCTTCTCTGATTTTTCGCCGTACGTTTCGTCGTCGGTGATGATAGCAATGTCTGTCAGATGAGCTGCCACCCTTCCCATTTCAGGCCTTTTTCCCCTATCTTTATCCCCCGTTGCTCCAAAAACGCTGATTATCCTGCCTTTTGAAAATCTGCGAAGCTCGGTGTAGACCTTCTCTTGGGCATCCGGGGTGTGGGCGTAGTCCACAATGACTTGGAACTTCTGTCCTTCCTCAATTTTTTCAACCCGGCCCTTTGTTCCGGCAAAATTTTTGAATGCCTTTGCCATAATTTCCGGCTTTATGCCGTATGCAAGGCCGACGCAAAATGCCGCCAGCTCGTTGTAGATATTGAACTCCCCTATTGCCTTTGTTGTGACATTGGTGGTGTGTCCTGCATTTTCAATTTGGTAGTTTATGCAGCTTGACAAGTGTTCAATTCTTTTTGCCCGCAAAGAGCCGTTTTTTATACCGTAAGTCATTTTTTCATCTGCTTTGAAACCGGAGAAATATGGCGCTTCTTTGTCGTCGGCATTGACTATGCTTACTCTCTTGGTCTTTTTGAAATTGAAGGGACTGTCCAGTTTGGCAAACAATTTACCTTTAGTGTTTCGGTAATTTTTCATGGTTTTGTGGAAGTTCAAATGCTCCGGCGAAAGATTGGTGTAAACCGCCGCATCAAAAGGTATGCCAAATATCCGATACCATGCGATGCCTTCGCTCGCCACCTCGATAACCGCATATTTGCATCCTCTTCGAACCATTTGACGCATCAGTTTGTGTGTTTTCCATCTGCCTAGGGTTGTGCGGTTTGTGACGTTGTCGTATCTCTCTCCGGCAATTTCGATAGATACGGTTGATATCATACCCACCAACTCATTAGATTCCTTTAGAACCCTTGTTATCAGGTCACAAGTGGTGCTTTTGCCGTTTGTGCCGGTAACTCCAATGACGATCAGTTTATATCCCGGAAAACGATATAATACATTGCCGGTTACAGCGAGCAGGAAATGGTACGCCGGCTGGAAAAACAAAAAAACAGGCTTGGGAATTAGTTTTTTGATTAATCTCAGTAATTTTTCCATTATTTTCTTCTCTGTCATTCTGAACTTGATTCAGAATCTATATAATAATCTTATATAACAATTTCTGGATTCCGGATCAACTGATTATATTTTAAGGAATAGTCCGGAATGACAACGGTTATCTCATTAATAACTTTCTTATCCTATTCAATCCACTCAACAACCGATAATAACTCTTATCAAACGCTACATCGTATGCGCCGCTAAAATGAAGGGCCTCTCCACCAAAACCCTTTTTAAATCTGGTGACGCCTGCCCACGAATGATTTTTTGCGCCATCTGGCGCTATGCCCCAAAAATCATAAATCTTGCAGCCCCTTTTCTTTGCGTCTTGGATAGCCGCCCACTGAAGCGCGTAAGTTGGCATCAGTTCCCTCTTTTCGTTCCCCGAGGCGCCGTGCAGGTATGTTGCGACTTGGCCGTAGAAAGAAACCAAAATCGCCGCCAAAGGCTCATCTTCGTATTCTGCGATATAAAGTTTCAGCACATTTTTGCTGCTTAAAACCTCAAACATCTTTTTGTAGTATTCAAACTCATGCCCCTTGTACCCTCCCCTTTTTTCCATTTCCAAAGTGAGATTGTAGAAAATCTTGATGTCGTTTAAGCTTTTCCCCTGGCGCACTTTGACGTCCTTTCTTGACGCCAAGTTGATGTTGTACCTCCACTTCGGCTTCATTTCGGCTAGAATTTTTTCTTCAGGTTTTGTGATATCTAAAATGAGAGTATTTTCGGGTGAGAATTGTGCTGATAGCGGTGCGTGTTTTGCGATTTTTCTAAAACCGAACTTATAAATATCAACCTGACCTAAAGAATAAGGCTCTATTCGGTAAAACACCGCGTTTTCTTCCTTGGCAAGAGACTCGACCTTTCGAAAGAATACCTTTAAATCATTCAACTTTACCTTCGAATCAGCAATCGGTCCTCGAGGGGAATAAAAATAATACTTATCTCCCCTCCCTTTGTCATTCCCGCGAAGGCGGGAATCTATTTTTGAAAATAAATTCCGCCCAATCAAAGGATATTTGATGACCAAGGCTTCGATATGATCACCTTTGATTAAAAAGGATTTGCGCTTCAGTTCTGCTTGAAAATCAGCCCAAACGCCGGACTGAAAAAGGTTATTTGACTTCTTTGCCAGAATACTCAGTATTTCCATAAGCCCCATTTAAGCACAAATTAATGTATAAATACAGGGAAAAATTTGATATAATCTTCACTGTTATGAATATTTTAGCTATAGAATCGAGCTGTGACGAGACAGCGGCTGCGATTGTGAGTGACGGCCGGGAGGTTTTGTCGAATGTGGTCGCTTCGCAAATCGACCTGCACGCCAAATACGGCGGTGTGGTGCCGGAGGTAGCGGCGCGGGTTCATGTTCAGGCCATTATTCCAACGATCAAGGAGGCTTTAAATGCGGCAAAATTGGATTGGTCTCAAATTGATGCTATTGCTGTAACTCAAGGGCCTGGCCTTGTTGGCAGCTTAATCGCCGGGATCGAAACGGCAAGGACACTTGCAATTTCAAAGAATAAACCGCTAATTGCCGTAAATCACCTCGAAGGCCATATATATGCCAACTGGATTATTGGCAAAATTTCCAATTTCCAACCAGCAATTTCCAATCAAATTCAAAATAAAAAAAGTCATTCTGAGGCAACGAAGAATCCCAACCTCAATACCCAATACCCAATACACAATACTGTCCCGCAATTTCCTCTCGTGGCCCTAGTAGTTTCGGGTGGGCATACAATGCTAATTTATATGAAAAGGCATTACAATTTTCAAATTATGGGAGCAACCCGCGATGATGCTGTCGGCGAAGCATTTGATAAAGTCGCAGCCCTCCTTGGTCTTCCCTATCCCGGCGGACCGAATATTTCGAAAATGGCCGAAAAAGGTGATGGAACCAAGTACAAATTTCCAATTATTGATCTCACTCCGGAACCGAAACGCGGCCCAGAAGGTTTCCTCGAATACCCCTCCCCCAGCCTCGACTTTAGCTTTTCGGGACTTAAAACCGCGGTTCTAAATGTTGTGAAACAATCAAAATCACTAACAAATCAGGATAAAGCCAACATTGCCGCCTCTTTTCAAAAAACACTCGTCGATACCTTGGTTCAAAACAGCCAAAGAGCAATCGAGCAGTTTAAACCTAAATCGTTTATCTTATCCGGCGGCGTGGCGGCAAATCCTCTTTTGAGACAGGAACTAGCCAAATTATGCGAAAAGTCGCAGGTGGACTTTTCCATGCCGAAGCTTAAATATTGCACTGACAATGCCGCCATGATCGGCGCTGCAGCGTATTACAAACAAAAGAAATCTGGCTTTGTTGAACCAAAAGAACTAACTCCGAATCCTAATCTAAAATTAAGTTAAAACGCACACACCAGCTAAAGCTGGTGGTTTCTCTTATAGGGGAAAGAAAAGCCCCGCTAAGCGGGGCTGGGTACCCCCTTTGCCAAACTCTTTGTTTTCTTTTTGTGTTTTACCCTTCCATTGCACTTGTAGCAAATTGCCCTAAGTATGTCCTCTTCGTCATGATGGAAGCATGCTTTTAATCCATGCTTTTTATGATTGAAGGACCTTCTGCATTTTATACACTTGAAATCCTGGTCTGTAAGAGCTTTTTGCCACCCTTCCGGGAAGGGTTTACAAATAAACCACACGAAATCCTGTAATGGTATGGGTTTATCTCTCGGTTGCCTCCTCCCACTGCTCACCCTCTTTTCACCTCCTTCTTTAGGCGTAGAGTTGATAGTGTAAACAGGTTAAGGCGCTTCTTTTGGAAGAGTATAATAACATAAACATTATGGATTAGCAAGTGAAAAGACAAACCCCCCACCTACTAGGTGATTAACCTTTCGGTGGGGGCATACTGCTTGATATTGATACACCCTTTTACAGGGCTCCTTCTTTGGTGATGCGGGCAGCGACAGCCTGGAAGTGCCAGCCCCAGATGACCAGCTCGACGGTTTCTGAGAATGCCTTGGGTTTTGTGATGAGCACCTTAATCAGTAATTTCCAGTAGTAATAGGAGTTCCGTGAGAAAATGCCTATCCTGAATATGCTGACAAAAAATGCTCTTACGTCACTAATGTTGCCCAGTCGGACACTTTTTCTTACCGTCGGGTGATAATGCTTCAGGAACTCCTCTACTCTCTTGTAATAAACCTTCGGAGAGTAGATGTCCAGTAGCACCTTGTGGTAGCCGGCAATTAGTTTTTCCGCCGGCATCGTGGGAATGAAGGTTAGCTGTCCGCCGTTCTCTCCTCGAGATCTTTCGAGAAGCCTTCCCTCTTTGCGTAGCCGCTTCTCCAGGTCAGTTTTCGGTAGAACCGATAAAAGACCAACCATCGCGGCGGGTGTACCAAGTTCTTTGATATATCGAATGTGATCTTCGAATATATCTTCCCTCTTGGCGTCCGCGTCGAAGCCGACTATTACGCCAATCATCACGGCCATGCCGTAGCTCATGATGGTTTGAACCGCCTTGAGCGGGTTCACCTTCACGTTCTGCAGCTTGGCGCACTCCTGGAGGCTTTCCTTGGATGGCGACTCAATGCCGATGAATATCTTGTAGAAGTTAGCCACGGACATCAGCGCCATGAGATCAGGATGCTCTGCCAGACGGATATCCGCCTCCGTCATTATCTTGAACGGATAACCGTGTTCTTCCTGCCACTCGATTAACAGGGGGAGTATTGCCTTGATTCTCGGTATATTGCCGATGAAGTTGTCATCAACAATAAAGATCGTGCCACGAAAGCCTGCATCATAGAGGTTTTGGAACTCGGCGATAAGCTGCTCGGCGCTTTTAAGTCTAGGCCTCTGGCCGAACATTATCCGAATGTCGCAGAACTCACACCTGTGTGGACACCCACGCGAGTTTTGAATCGCCATGCTTGTATAGCTTTTGAAATCAATCAGCGACCAGTCAGGAAGGGGCGTCTCTTCTAGAGACGGCCAAACGCCGTTTTGCTCGTAGCGGTGTTTTGCCTCTCCACGGATGAAGTCCCTAAGGAAGGGAGCCAACGTCACTTCGGCCTCTCCAAGGACAAAATAGTCGACCTCTTTCGTCTCCTCTCCTTGGTTGGTAAAGAGAGGTCCGCCGGCGATGACGATTTTTCCCAGCTTTTTTGCTAAGTTTATAACCTCCACCGCTGACTCTTCCTGGACAATCATGGCGGATACCATGACAACATCAGCCCACTCAAGGTCACTGTCCCTCAATTTCTTTACATTGAGGTCAATTAACCTTGTTTCCCATGAGTCGGGAAGCATGCTGGCAACTGTTAAGAGCCCAAGCGGTGGAAAGACCGCCTTTTTCCCCGCAAAGGGAAGCGCCTTTCTGAAGCTCCAGAATGTATCTGGATACCACGGGTAAACCATGATAACTTTCATTTTTTAAAAACTCCCTTTCTGGAATGGATTTGTAGAGAATATTTTGAAAGAACAATATCAATGTTGCTCAAAACAACTTTTTAGAACTGTCTTGCCGGTGAATAATAGCACGAAAAAAGTATTCTCACAACATATCTTTACTTTTTTAAGGTTTTAGAGTATGATTTTATGACAATTAATAAAAGCATTTGAGCGAGGATTAATGTCACCTCGCGAAGCTGCGGGAAGAAATTTATTTAAAAGTAGACCCCGCCGGAAAGCTCCGTTAAGTTAAATGAAGTGCCACGTGGAATTGGGGTGGTACCGTCCAAAATGATTTGGGCCCCCAAGAGCGGGCTTTTTTATTTTAGGAAAGGAAAAATGGAAAAGAAATACGATTTTCACGAAAGAGAAGAATTCTGGAGAAACTTCTGGGAACAGGAAGGCATTTATCGATTTGACGAGAACTCAAGCAAACCAATCTATTCTGTAGACACTCCCCCGCCCTACGTTTCGGCCGAGCACCTCCACGCCGGTCACATCATGAGCTACTCTCAAGCTGAGTTCATCGTTCGCTACAAAAGAATGCGCGGTTTTAACGTCTATTATCCGATGGGTTTTGATGATAATGGCCTCCCGACCGAGAGATATGTTGAAAAAAAGTACAATATCGATAAATCAAAGATCTCAAGGAAAGAATTCATCGAGAAATGCCTTGAGGAAACCAAAATAGGCGCCAAAAACTACCAGAATTTGTGGAGATCTTTGGGAATTTCAGTCGACTGGACCAAGACTTACAGCACGATTAATGAACATTGTCAGAAGCTTTCCCAGTGGTCGTTTCTGGATTTGTACAAAAAAGGAAAGATTTACCGCAAAGAAGCGCCTGTGCTTTGGTGCACACATTGTCAAACGGCTATTTCTCAAGCCGATCTCGAAGCTGAGGAGAGAAAAAGCAGATTTTACTATATTAAAGCCAAAGTTGACGGTGGGGGAGACCTTATTTTCGCCACAACACGTCCGGAAATGCTGCCAGCTTGTATGGGTATGAGCGTCAACCCAAGCGACAAGAGGTACAAAGATTTGATAGGAAAAAAGGCGATATTACCTTTGACAAAGCAAAAAGTCTACATATATGCTGATGAAAATGTGGATCCAAGGATGGGCACGGGAGTTGTATACTACTGCTCTTTCGGCGGACACGATGATATTGAGTGGCTAGCTGAGCATCCGGACGTCAAACCTATCCACATGCTTGATACAAACGGCAAATTTAATGAAAGAGCCGGTAAGTACGCTGGCTTAAAGATTTGCGACGCACGGGACAAGATTGTCGAAGATCTAAAGAAGGAGGGGGCACTTGAAAAGATTGAAGACAGAGAAAACGTTACTTTTACACACGAGCGTTGCGGCACAGACGTTGAATATATAATGACCGAAAACTGGTTTATCGATGTTTTGAGCGCCAAAGCTGAGCTCCTGAAGAAGGGAAATGAGCTCAAATGGTACCCGACCAACATGAAGCAAATTTATGAAAGCTGGGTAAACGGACTGAAGTGGGATTGGTGCATCTCCAGACAACGATACTACGGCGTTCCTTTTCCGGTTTGGTATTGCAAAAAGTGTGGAGAAGTTGTGCTTCCTGAGGAAAATGAACTTCCGGTTGATCCAACCAGCGATAAACCAATGAAGGCTTGCTCCAAGTGTAAAAATACTGAATTTGAAGCGGAAAATGATGTTATGGATACCTGGATGACTTCTTCGCTGACACCGAAAATTGGTGCAACCTTGGTTCAAGACAAAGAAATTCAAGAGAAATTGTATCCTTCTAGCTTAAGGCCGCAGGCTTTCGAGATTATCCGAACTTGGCTTTTCTACACGGTGGTTAAGTCACTTTATCATGACAATTCGGTCCCATTTACTGATGTAATGATCTCGGGCCATGGTCTCGATGAACATGGAAGAAAAATATCAAAAAGACTTAAAAATTATGTAAATCCACACGATATTGTAACAAAATACGGTGCAGATGCGCTAAGATATTGGGCTACCGGAGCTACGCTTGGTGGAAATATGCAGTGGAACGAAGAAGAAGTCAAAAAAGGTAAACGAACTGTTACAAAGCTGTGGAATGCCTCTCGGTTTGTAATTGGTTTTCTTGAGAACGAAAATATTGAAGATCCAGCTGAAAATGAGCTTGAAGATGCCGATAAGTGGATTCACGACCAGCTAATGAGCACAGTCGAAACCTGCAGCAAACACTTTGATAATTATGAATATTCCAAAGCTAGAAATGAAATTGATGGTTTCTTCTGGAACGATTTCTGTGACTATTATCTAGAATTTATCAAATATCGTGTTTATGGAGATAATAAAGCGAGTAAGAATGCTGCTCTGTGCACAGTTTCTAATGTTTTAAGCTCGATTCTGAAGCTTTACGCACCGATTTTACCTTTCGTTACTGAAGAAATTTACCAAGCTTACTTTAAAAATATTGATAAAGTTAAAAGTATTCACCTCACAGATTGGCCGGGAAACCAGGATTTATACGGGAAACCTAAGGAATTTGAGTTAATCTTGAAACTTGTAGATCAGATTCGCGCTTATAAAACTAAGCAGGGCATTTCAATCGGAAAAGAAATTCCTGAATATAAAACAAAAGAAAAACTAACTGATTCGCAGAGAGAATTCCTGGAAAAAACGCAGAGGGTCGAGAAGGTTATAACCGTATAAAGTTTCACGTGAAACAAATGTTTTGTCATTCTGAACTTGATTCAGAATCTATACAAAATTATCTGGATTCCGGACAAGCCGGAATGACAGCAGTCTTGTGGAAAAACAATAATCTGAAAAATTTGTCAAATTTGTGCTTAAAAAGAGCCTTTCGAAAAACTGGCCGAACTGAAATCCATCTTTATACACAGCTTGTAGACAGAAAAGGATAACGAAAAAACATAAAAATAAGTTATTTTTTATTGTCATGCTGGCTTGACCAGAATCTGAGGATTTTTTGATTCCGGCAAGCCGGGAATGACCCAGTAGCTAAAGAGTGCTATACTGATTTTATGAATAAAAAGTTAATTATTATTCCACTTGTTACCGTTGCGATAATAGTACTGACCGTCGGTTATTTTCTTTGGGCTAACCAAAGAGCTGATTATTATGCAGACGTTTCACGTGAAACAAACGATAAGCAAACAGAGATATTGGCGCTAGAAAAGTCTGTTGAATTGTATCCAAAACCTGACAATATTATTTCCCTGGCCGATCTCTATGTTTCTATCGGCAGGGACGATCTTGCGGAGAAAATCATGGTGGGTAGGCCCGTCTTGATGAGCTTTTTGCGAGGCAGAGGAGAGGTCCAAATTCTAAACAGATTAGGAAATCTGTACTTAGATGAAAATAAAACCCAGGATGCGGAAAATGTTTTTACAAAGGCAAAAAATAAAGATTTAAACCCAGATTCATTAAAAGGTCTTGTCCTGTCCCAGCTTCAAAAAGGCGATAGGGGAGAGGCTGAAAATTACTTAAGTCAGCTTTCTGCCCTAGATTCAGATTCAAGCAACTGTTATGCCGCCTTTGTTTATTTGAATAACTTCAAAAAAGCCGAAAATGCTTTTGGGAAAGTAAAAGGTTGTAATATTTTCGGAATAGATAAGTATTTTGCCAAACGCAAAGATACTCAAAGCCCTCTTTACTTAAAGCTGGAAGCGGCAAATTTCTATTACGAGCACAATTATCTGCAATTGGCACTGAATGACACACTAGCCCTAGAGAGAGAAAAAGATAATTATCGAGATGCTTATATTCTTGGCTCAAAGATTTATGAAAAAATAGGTGATCAGAGCAAGGCAAGTGAACAAGGTAAAAAAGCAGTCGAAATAGATCCAGCATTAAACTTGATGAATTAGAACCCGTGAATCCTATGGCCTACCATAAATCAGATTGTGTTGTCATTCCGACCTGTCTGTCCGGCAGGCGGGCCGACACCACGTAAGTTGCGAGCGGAGGAATCCCTTGAACTTTATTTAAATTTCACTATTTTAAGAGATCCCTCGACTCCGCTATCGCGGAGTTTATCCGCTTCGTAGCTTTGCGAAGGCGGGCTCGGGATGACAGAGGTTAGATTCACGAATGAAAACTGTTGACCCCAAAACGATTTTTTGCTAAAATATAGCCTCGCGCTAGGAAAATTTTTGAATTGCCTTGAAGATAAGACTATTCGGTGGTAAAATAGTATGGCGATACAAATAGTATTTGCTAATCAAGGAGTAATAATGGCTTTACAAAAGGAAGAAAAAGAAAAAGTAATCGAAGATGTCCAGACACATGAAAAGGATACCGGATCGTCGGAAGTCCAGATTGCTATTTTTACCGAAAAGATAAAAAAGCTTACAGATCATCTTAAGACTCACAAGAAAGATAACCACTCAAGGCGCGGGCTTTTGAAAATGGTTTCCAAAAGACGAAAACTGCTTGATTACCTTATGAATACGAACAAGAAGCGATACAACGAAGTGGTTAAGAAACTTGGACTTAGGAAGTAGCTTCAAGTTTCAGTATTGGGTATTGAGTATGCAGTATTAAGCGTCATTCTAAACTTGATTCAGAATCAATAGAGATAAGATCTGGATTCCGGATCAAGTCCGGAATGACAAAACCGAACATTAACAAATTAAAAAGTATTGTCATTCTGAGCGGAGCCGAAGAATCCCTTAGATCCTTCACCGCCAAAGCGGTTCGAGGATGACGCAAGAGGGGAAGGGATTTCTCCACTGCGGTCGAAATGACAGCAAGAGAACATTAATAAATTAAAACGGAATTTTGGTCGGGTAAGATGAGTAAATAGCATGCTATTAGCTCCTTGAACTCGTTTGAAATCTCCGCTTTGGAAAGGGTCCGGCAGCTGCCGGATAGAAAGGAAAAAATGGAGAAAGGAAAATCTCTAGGAAAAGTCCGCGTTGATGCAAAATCAAGCGGCAAGGAATTTAAATTTGAAACCGGCAAACTAAACAAGTTTGCCAGCGGATCGTGCGTGGTTTCGTTGGGTGATTCTATCGTGATGGCGACAGTGGTGGTCTCAGGAGGCATAAAGGAAGGCATCGACTACTTTCCTCTTTCAGTTGATTTCCAAGACAAATGGTATGCGACAGGCAAAATCTCAGGTTCAAGGTTCGTAAAGCGTGAAGGGCGCGGTTCGGAGCTCGGCATTTTGCGTTCCAGAATGATTGATAGACCGATAAGACCAATGTTTCCGAAAGGATACATGAACGAAGTGCAGGTGATCGTTACCCCCCTTTCGCTTGATTTAAGCATAGATCCGGTTGTTTTGGGCATGAATGCTGCTTCTGCTTCCTTGATGCTCAGCGGCGCGCCTTTTGAGGGGCCGATAAGCGCTGCCAGAGTTGGCCGAGTTGACGGAAAACTCATATTAAACCCAAGCTACGAAGAAATGGAAAATTCAGACCTTGATATTTTAATCGCCGGCACGAAGGAAGCCATAACCATGATTGAAGGCGGCGGAGATCAAGTTTCTGAAGATGTTGTAGCTGAAGCGCTTGAGTTGGGTCACAAAGGAATGCAGCCGTTAATCGAAGCTCAAGAGAAGCTGGTCAAAGAGATGAAGGTTAAAGAGCGCGAGTATGAGCTGAGTAAACCGCAGGAAGGCGCATATCTGGCTATTACAAAATACCTGGAAGACAAACTTGGCGAGGCGATCCGCCATCAGGACAAAATGGCCCGAAATCTTATCATTAACGAGCTGGAAGATGTGGTTCATGAGCAATTCAAAGAAGAATTTGAAGAAGAAGAAATCTCTCTTGTGTTTGACAAAGTTATTAAGGAAGAGGTAAGAAAAGTCATCCTTGAAGAAGGTATCCGTCCCGACCATCGAAAAATGGACGAAGTCAGGGCGCTGTCTGCTGAGGTCGGGTTACTACCGAGAACTCACGGTTCAGGTCTCTTTACCCGCGGAGAAACACAGATTCTTTCCATTACCACACTCGCCTCTCCGTCAAAAGCGCAGATGATCGACTCAATGGATCAGGATTTCAACAAGCGATACATCCATCATTATGTTGATACCGGCGCTTCGTACGGCGATATCAAACGGCTTGGTCCGGGAAGGCGCGCCATCGGCCACGGATTTTTGGCAGAAAAGGCGCTTGAGCCGGTTTTGCCCGCCGAGAAGGATTTCCCCTACACTATCCGTGTTGTTTCTGAGATTTTGTCAGAAAACGGCTCATCTTCAATGGGTTCAGTCTGCGGTTCGTCGCTTGCGCTCATGGACGCAGGCGTGCCTATCAAAGCTTCTGTTGCCGGTGTTGCCATGGGTCTTATGACCGAGGGTGGCGATCTAAGCAAAAAATACGTTATCTTGACCGACATTCAAGGCGCGGAGGACTTTGCCGGCGATATGGACTTCAAGCTTGCCGGCACTAGAGGCGGCATGACTGCCATCCAGATGGATATCAAGGTCAAAGGCCTCACCCATGCGTTTTTGGTTGAGGTCATAAAGCGCGCCAAAGATGCCAGACTTCAGATATTAGACGCTATGGATAAAGCCATTTCCGAGCCAAGGAAAGAACTCTCCGGTTATGCGCCAAGGCTAACCACCCTGCAGATTAATCCTGAAAAAATCCGCGATGTTATCGGAAAAGGCGGTGAAATGATTAATAAGATTATTGCCGAGTGCAATGTCGAGATTGATATCGATGACGACGGAAATGTGGTCATTGCTGCCGTAAACGGTGAAAACGCCCAGAAAGCGATCGATTGGATCAAGTCTATCACAGCCGAGCCGGAAATCGGCAAGGTTTACAAAGGCAAAGTGGTCAAAATCATGGATTTTGGTGCCTTTGTTGAGTTCATGCCGGGCAAAGAAGGCCTGGTCCACATATCCCAGATCAAAAATGAAAGAGTAGAGAAGGTTACAGACGAGCTGAAAGAAGGCCAGGAAGTAGACGTCAAGCTGATGGAGATAGACTCTCAAGGCAGAAACAACCTATCTATGAAGGCAGTGAGCAGGAAATAACCAATTCGCAATTTCTAATGCCCAACCAATTCTCAAACTTCAAACTGTCATTCTGAGGCACGAAGAATCTCAAAAAAGACCCCCGCAAAGGGTCTTTTTTATTTTGTCATTCTGGCTTGACCAGAATCCATTTTTTTAAACTTTCTCTGCCTGTTTCCAAATGAAATTAAAGAGTCTTGTGAATGTCTCTGCCAAGTCTTTGTTTTGAATAATGGCGCCCATCTTTTCCATGTCGTAAGAACAAAAAACGACTTGGTTGCCGCAAACATTTATTTCTGAAGGAAATACGAAATCTTTGTCATCAACGTATCTGACTTCCTGGTTCAGCACGATATTCCCTATTTTTCCGGGTAAAATCTCGCTTTTTGGCGCTATGACTTTGCTGTGAATGCCCTTTTCTGTCATAAGTTTCAGATGGTTTAAAAGGTAATCGCCTAATTTCGCATCGTTTAGTGTGCGAAAAACTAAGAGCTCTTTTGGCGGAGTGCCGTAAAATAACCCCTCGTAAATATATTTGATTCCCTCGATTCCCTTAAAAAAGGTTACCTCAGACTTTCTGCCGGATAGTTTGTAGTAGTTTAAAAGCTCCGGGAATATGGAGTCAAGCGCAATTTCTTCTTCTTCAATTGCCTCTTTTTTCTTTTTGAGATAGCTTTGAAACTTTCTGGGCGACAATGGCCGAAAGGTAACTATTTTTCTTCCCGGAATACGCTCGATCAGTTCTTTTTGTTCAAGCTCCTGGGCGATATTATATATGTTTTCTCTGGTGACGCCCGATTCCTTATGAATTTGCGAGGGAGTCAGTTCACCCCATTTCAAAACCGCCTCGTACACCAAGGCTTCCTTTTTGTTTAAACCGGCTTTTTCGAGTCGTGTCTTTGCCATAACTATCCAACATGTCATTTCGGACTATACATTTAAAAGTTAATCAGTTGATCCGGAATCTATTTCTATTTTAACCCCTAAAGATAATTTGTAAACAATAACTTACAAAACAGCACAAGGAACATTCTAATTAGTTTAAGCAGTTGTAACTAGTCATTGACAAATATAACCATTTATTCTATAATTTGTCTCGTTTTGTTGGAAAATTACAAATGCAAATTGACAAAAAAGGAGCCCGGGATGTTAAAAAGTAACACGGCATATAATTCTAGGGAAAGGCATCTCGATGAAGGAAAATGGACTCTTGAAGAGGCTCTGGCAAGGCTTGTATGCTATGCCGAATCTAGAGAAATTACAATCTTTGGTCCTCAGAGGTATATGGAACCAACGTATTCAGAAAATCATAATGACCGCGACGCAAGAATTCTTGTTGGAAGCGACGCGATTAACCCTGAGAAGATCTCAGAAGCCATAAAGGAACTCTATTCTTCCCTTGGTGTACCTGTCGGTGAGATGACGCTGCGAATACTGGCAGCTGACCCAGAAGAGGAAAATGATTGAGGTGCGAATAGTCAGAAATACCATGACTAATAATTAAGATATGCCCAAAAGGGAGGAAGAAATTCTTTATGGTGAGTACGGTTATCAAGGTGGGCGGCGCAATGCGCCGTCCTGCATTCTGAAAGAAACGGAGAAAAAATGATCACGATCGCAATAATTACGCTAGTTGTCATAGTCGCGGTATCAGCGGGAGTCGCGGCTGGCGTCTCAAGAGGCCGCACCACAAATATCCCAGTACCGGCGCCTGAGCTCCCGAAAGAACCACCCAAGCTGAAAAAACCAGAACCTTCAGAAGAGGTCAAAAGGGCTTTGGCGATGCCGAAATATATCACAGTAAAAGCCGGCCAAGAAGAATGGTATGAGAAAGCGATGTGCGGTAATTGTGGGAGGATAGCGCATGAATGGTGTCAAGACAGATGGAGCAAGAAGAGCAATGGTTGCTGTTACGATGATAATGAAAGGGAAATCAAGTGGTTTAGCGACATCAGAGAGAACGACGATGCATGCAAACTCTGGAAAGGTACCCGCAAGAGAGTTATTCGAGGAGAAACCTGCCGTTACTACAGTAGCCGCTACGATTATCGAGGTCACGGTCAGTCTGTCGAGCTTGATATCAAGTGCACCAACTCCGAACGTCCTGATAGTGTGAACAATCAAGAAAAGGAGCGTACAAGGGTCATGATAGAGATGGGCTGGTCTCGCCCGGCTGGTCCGCCTATATTGCATGACCCCTCCTGCCAGGGCCCCAAATGTGGTTATTGGGAACCAAAGCAAAAACGTATCTAGGTCAAAATGAAACTATAATGGGGCGGCGCGAAAGCGCCGCCCTTTAACTTTTCCCGGAGATCCTTCATTATCATTCAGGATGACATTCTAGTATAATAATCTTATGAAAATTGCGGTTTTGAGCGATGTGCATGACAATCTTGTCCGCTGGCGGGAAGCAGCGGAGATAGTTAAGGCTGAGAAAATCAAGATTGGCTTTTGCTGCGGAGATATTGGCGACTTGGATACAGTCAGTGAGGTGGCAAAATCATTTGAAACTCTCTATTTAGCTTTGGGGAACTTGGATTTCAAGATTAAAAACGCAAGCGGGCTTTTCCCAAAAAATGTGGTTTTCGCTCCGGATTTCGGTGAAGTTGTGCTTGATAAGCGCAAAATTACCTATGTCCATAACAATCGAAAGGCTAAAGAATTAGCCGAGTCGGGGCGATACGACATTGTTTTTTACGGTCACACCCATACTCCTTGGGAAGAAAAGATTGGTGAAACTCAATTAATTAATCCCGGTGAAGTCGCCGGCCAGTTCGGCAAAGCCAGCTTCGCCATATTCGACCTCAAAACTCTAAAGGCCGACCTCAAAATCCTCGAATAAATTCTCCGCCTTGTGCTAAAATGTGCTTATGGAAAACGCGGAAAGACATATAACCCCGGAAATTACAGAGTCAGGTCCAGACTTGACTCTGCTTCGAGGCGGTCAAGCAGAGCAATCTGAGCAAGGTGAAACCAACGTACTGCTTGAGACATTAGAAAAAGAAGGTTTTCTTGAAATCCATAAAGAGGGTGGCAAAGAATACAAAGTTTTAGATGTGGAGGCGCTCAAGGAAACCAGTGATAAGAAAATGAGAGCTATACAAAGGGAAAATGGTACCTCAAATAGGTTGCAATTCCTGGAAAATACTCCGCTGGAGAACAGAGATAGAATCGAAGATTGGTACAGGCAGAAAGAAAGAGATACGCATAATGACAAGGGTTTTTTGCGCAACCGCCAACAAAAAACGAATTACTTTTTGCCGCATTAGGAGAAGGTGGTGTTGTTGCAAAGCAAGATTGGCGCAGGGGTTTGAAAGAAGAAAAACCATTGTTTTACATTCCTAAAACCAAGAAGGAGGCATTTAGCCCGCATGCCATTGCCGGGTCAAGGTTTCAAGTTGCGCCTTGGGAAATGACTCGTTCGCCTGGTGGAAATTACCCATTTTCAAAAGAGAAAATTCCTTACTCAGAGGCAAGGATGGCTCTTACTATCTTTCATCCCAACTATGGCGCTGGACATAGAGATTCTGAAGGCCAGCTTATGGTATTTAAAAATGGCAGTAATGAACCACGCCCGATATCTTATGATTTTTTTGAGTCTTATGGAATGGGTAATAACAGTTTTGCTGGTATTTCAACAAATGCTTCAGAAGTGGTGCCAAATCTTGTCAAAAATCATCTTCTCATGCAAGAAGATTTCCAAATGCTTGCCGAGAAAGGCGGCCAAAGAAGAAGGATTACAAAAGAGATTGGAGAAAATGGCCAGTTTATGATTGATGCAAAAAGGTATGCTTTGAAGGCGGAGATTTTCAGGGGCAAAGAGGTCCAAAAGGTAAACGATCACACAGCGGTTATTTTGGAAAGAACCAAGGACAGAACTGTGCCCATACACATTTTTTCTTTAGATGGCAAGCCTAGGCCGGGTACCGACTACATTGAGCAAAGCGATTTGGATTTGGATAAATTCAAGCCGGAAGCGTTCTTTCCCCAAAGGGCCGATGAAAATGAACACGCCTACCAACTTAGACTCAAGGAACTTACAGAGAACTTTGTTTATGGGCTTGATCTGGCCGCAAAACTATCGCAGGAGATGGGAGAAACAAACATTTATGGGTTCAATATCAAAGAAATATGTTCTCTGGCGTCTGTTTTGCGGAATATGCACAAGCATGAAGGCTTGCGAGATAAACAAGAGGCAGAGCTGCTCAGTTTTGCTCGAGATTTTGGCAGAGAGGGCCTCACCGCTTTTTTGTCAGTTGAATATGGTCTTGAGAATAGTGATGCTGTAATGGCGCTTGCAGAAATGAACTCTGAAGCAGCTGCAAAAATATTCAAAGAATATGCAGAAGTTTATAATTTAGCATCCCAGTACGTAGATATGCTTGGAGGAGGAATGACCGAAAAGGAATTAAGCTATTTATACGAAGGCATCATGAGAAGAGCCAAGGAGATATTGGTAGGATCGCTCCCCTATGAAAAAAGAATGCAGGTGGCAAGGAAGCATAATGGTGAAAATCCATTTGAGGCACTTGGTATTAATCCTGAAAATGCCCTCAAAGTATATCAGACGTATTTGCGAGCTTATTTTGATATGCCAAATGGCCCCGAAGATTTAGCTAAAGTCGCAAATGATTTATTAAAAAATAGCGACAAAATCCTTTATTTATGTGATGTTTACGCAACAAAGGACCCGAACTTAGCGAGCATCCCCAGAACTTTAAGGGAGGCAATCACTTTGTATGAAGCCATGAATCAAGATAATAGCTCTGAAACTTCATCTGAAGAAAAGAGGGACAGATTCTATACTGAGTATCACGAGATGAATCAGGATGCTTCAGAAACCACTGCTGATACAGAGAAGGAACAGGCAAGGCTTTTCGACTTTATTAAAAGAGCGGTTCCTCATGGGGGTGTCATACTGGATGCCGGTTGTGGCGATGGGGTTAGAATGACTGAACCTATGGCCCAATTTGCCAAAAAGGAGAGACTTGTGGCAAGAGTTATAGGAATAGATTCACTGCAAGCTGATCATTTAGGCGGTGAAAATATCGAGTATAAGAAGGGTAGCATCACAGACATGAAAGAGCAGGTTGCAAGCGAAAGCGTTGACGCTGTGGTAAATAATTGGTCAATAATCAACGATCTGCTTGATAGAGATGAACAAAATAAAGCATTTAGGGAATATTCAAGAGTTTTAAAGAAGGGTGGTTTTCTCTATCTTGATGTCCCTTGGCTCGAAGGTGGCATAGGCAGCTACGAAGAAGGAGCAAAAAAATATCATGAAAAACATCCGGATAAGCCCTATGGCACCATGGAAGTTGAGTTTGCCTCAGGGGGAAGTACGCAAGCTAAAAACTTTCATTTATATCCACGCTTAGAACTTTTGGACTTTTTGCGTGAAAATGGATTCCATGTTCTTAATGCGCAAAATGGTTTAAATGGCATGCTTGTACAAGGCGGCCAAGACTTAGGCGCTGTTACCGAGGATCCATTTATGGCGCCGGAATGGCGCACCCAAGCCGGTAAGCCTCGTATGACCGTTATTGCACAAAAAACAGGTGAAGCATCTTCATCAATGGCTTTTCGCAAGGGTTACCCTACTCATTCATAGCTAGTTTAAATATGCTTTTTAAGGTCTCGGCAATAGCTTTATTTTCTATAATTATACCAACAAAGTCTTTTCCCTTGGAAATATCCATCATAGCTATCTTATCTTCATAGACATCAATTTCTGCCAACAAAGGGTATTTTTTCGAATTGACAAGCTTGCTTACTCTATATTGTTCCTTATCTTTTTTAGCCAATGTTTTTGTGAATGGCGTATCTGGTAGAATAGCTTTTGATAATAGTTTATTCTTAATTCTTTGAGGAACAAGTTCTTTAAAAACCACATCAAAGCTTTTATCAAAGAGAGTGGGGTCTACGCAACCATATACTTCATCCTTACCGGGGGAATATACATCTTCAAATATCTTTTTCACGCCTTTCAAGCCCTCATAATATACCACCCCTGGCTTGTTGTGGGCGAGATTGTAGTCAGAAATGATCTCAGGCATGATCGCTTCGATCGTTTTTTCGTTCTCTTCAAGCTCTTTTTTCTGGTTTTCTATGGTTTCAAGCAGCTTTTGCGGGTGTTCTACTCTGTAAGTAAGTTTTTTGCGCTTGTCGAACTCCTCGATCAGCCTCTTTTTTGTGAGGGATTTAAGCACAGTATAAGTATTCTGTCTCGTTAGCTTAAGATGCGCCCTCTCTGCAATATCCGGTGCGCTCATTTCCCCATTTGTTAAGAGAATATTATAGACGTAGCTTTCGTTAGTATTAAGACCGATACGCTCAAGAATCTCTAGTTTCATGGAAGTTATCCTTTCTCCGTCATTCTGGGGCTTTAGTCCGAAGAATCCCATTAGATCCTTCGCTATCGCTCGAGGATGGCGACATTAATGGACAAAAATATCTTAAATTATTTAATCTATTTTGTCAAGTATTATCTGACAAAACAGCTATAAAAGGTTTTTTCAAGTACAAAGAGAAAATCATTTTTTGCCATAAAATCATTGACAATACACTAACGCCGTTATATAATATGCACATCAACCAATAAAAACGACATTACGTCAAGGTTGACGCAACTTGAACCACATTGCCTAGTAGATTTCGGCTGCCGCATGGCTTAGCGGTTAAGCCCGAACCGGGGTGATCCAAACAGTCCGACTGACTTCCATAGCTTTACGTGATGGAAGTGAACTAAGGAAGGTGCGGATCCGAGGAGACGGCTCGGCTGATAGATGTCTAAAGGGTATATCGACAGACCAAAACTAGTCTTGAGATGACTTGTGGAGGGTAGGAAGCAGAAGTGAATGTAAGGCCTATTAAAAAAAGCTTTGTGCTCACTCGTCCACAAGGATCTGGAGAGTAGAAATACTTCGTCATTCTGGCTTGGCCAGAATCAGGCGAGTTCCAGAAAACGCAATTTGACAATTGAATAATAAGAAACAAACTAGACGTGTCATTCTGAGTGTAGCGAAGAATCTCATTTCATCAAACAATTTGCTCGTGAATCATTTGCGGGCAGGTAATTTGAAGAAAATACAGGCGCCTCTGCGGCCAAAACAGCAGAGAAACGGCGACTCCTGCCGATGAATGGAGAAGATCTGAAATCAATCCTGGTTTCGGGTCGCTTTTCACCAACGAAAGGAGGTGAAAATGAAAAAAATCGGTTCTTTCAAGAACCCGAAGATGGACCACTGTGTCCATCTTTACAAGGTTCTTGAAAGAGAGGGCTCCCAGCTTGGCCTCTTGATTCGTTTGGAGGCCAAGAGTTTCCGTTCGAATTTTTCGAATGGAACGAACGACTGGGACGTGTTCTTCCTCGTATCTTCGTACACCGACGCTGACATTAGCGGCGTCTGTACGGAGAAAGTGGAGGAGCACGTGAGCTCTGCTTTTCCTGAGAATGGAGTTATATCCCGTTACGACGGGTATAATTTCTACCTCAGGGAAACCCGAGAGCGGGAAACTGTTCTCGGGACAGAGTTCTACCTGGCCCCCCTGGAGCTCATGCCAGTGAGCTTCGGGGAAGCCACCCCCGAGGAACTCCTCGCAGTTGCAGACACTGTCGAGGTGGCCTTGGGGGAGGGCTTCGGCCCGCACGGTGAGTACAAGAACGCCGTGGGGCTGGAAGCTTGGGCAAAGGATACTTTGTCCAAGCTGGGCTAGGGTTGCCCTCTTGCTCCTGGCTGGTTGGTCCCAGCCTCCGATAAGAAAGGGAGATTTGGCGATAAAAAAAGAAGCCATATTTCTCCAGACCGCCGGCAGACAAGCCGGAGATCCGAGGTGTGCACTTGGATGATACAAAAATCAAACTTTAGCCAAAACCAGGGCGGGGAACCTAAAGGTTCCCCGCCCAAAACCTAACTTGCATCAAACAATTTGTCTGTGAAATTCGCGGACAGGTAATTTGAAGGAAAAGATTCTGGACAAGCCAGAATGACCCGCGCACCGCCAAAGGTGCGGGGCAAGCAAACCGAAAGGAGGGGGTACTATGTCGAAGGAGATAGATCTGAACCTGTTAGACATCTCCCCTGCTGCTTTTGCAGCATGGCAGGAGATGTCGGGACGAATTGCTGTTGTGCTTGCGGCAATGGCGGAAATGGGCAAGGAAATACCGCCTATTCCTGATGAAAGGGCTCGAATCAATGATGATGGAACTCTCACGATTTATGTCGAGATTTCCGGAATTTTGAGCGTTTCCATGAATGTGCCTGCTGACCAATGGGCGTATGAAAACAATCAGAACTAGATTCCCGCCTGCGCGGGAATGACAATAGGGTGGAAGGCAACTGGGCGGTTGCTGTGCGAGTTAATTCTCGTCGCGGCGACCGCCTTTTCCATTTGGGGGTAGAGGTTAGGTAATTGGATAATTAGAGATTTAGATGATTAGACTCTCAGGGGATTTCTCCGTTTTGGTCGGAATGACCCATACGCCATTAAATAAAGTGTGGAGTTTGGTGCAGGGTCTAGACATTTAGGACACTGAAATCTAAATTTGAACCTTCAAATCCTTCTAAACTATTTAAATATTGTAGTGGTGTTTTGTTGGCCAAAGATTCATGCGGCCGATACGTATTGT
>JAJYFH010000038.1 GCA_021791015.1 bacterium
AGTCGATGACCTGCTTGTAAAGAATGCGATCATTGAGAGCGAGGTTAAGAAGCGCAATATCAAGTACACCCAGAAAGATATCGATGACTCTTTCAGCCAATTTGTGAAAAATACCGGCGGAGATCAAGAAGTTGAAAACAACCTCAAAAAATACTACGGGCTGACCACAACAAAGTTTAAAGACGAATTCTTCATCGATACATTTCTTTCCGGGAAGCTTCAAAATGCCATTCAAAATGATGCATCCCTAAATGCAGACGCCAAGAAGCAGGCAGAAGATGTTCTGGCTAAAGCAAAAGCCGGGCAGGACTTCGCCGAACTGGCAAAAAAATACAGCCAAGATACAGCCACGGCATCAAAGGGCGGAGATTTGGGCATGGTTAAAAAAGGAACCATGGTGCCGGAGTTTGAGGACGCTTTGTGGAAATTGAAGAATGTCGGTGATGTATCGGACTTGGTAAAAACCGTTTACGGCTACCACATTATAAAACTGACCGGCATAAACGGGGACCAGAGACAAGCCAGCCATATCCTGATCAAGACAAAAGACTTTGATACCTGGCTTGCAGACCAAGTCAAAAGCGCCAAAATCGTTAAATGGGTAAAATAGGTTATTAGGCCAGTGGGTTTGTGGGTTAATGGGAATTGGCAAATGCTCAATACTGGATACCGCATACTCAATACTGAAATTTTAAAACCATTTGCCTTTTAAAAATTAATCATTTAAAATTTTTATAAGGGTGATTGAGAACTCGCTGCAAAGCGGCGACCATCAAGCAAGCTAAAAAAGATCCGTCAATGCGGATCTTTTTTAATCTGGCAAAATAATCTTCCTGGATATAACTAAATCTGCTAAAATGGTCCTTGTGAAACTCAAGAATTTAGCTACTGACAAATTTCGTTGGCTGGCGCTCGTGGTACTGGCTCTTTCGCTTGCTATTGTTGTCATTGACAATAGCGTTTTGAATGTGGCGGTGCCATATATTATTAGAGATTTGAAGACTAACCTTTCCTCGATGGAATGGGTTATTTCCGGTTACGCTTTAATTATCGCTACGCTTCTTATTACTGTTGGCCGTCTCGGCGACATGTTTGGACGCAGGAAAATCTTTATTATCGGCCTTTGTTTTTTTGCCGTGGGTTCATTCATAGCGTCAATTGCGCCGAGTATAGGAATTCTTTTTTTTGGTGAGGCTTTTATTGAAGCCATCGGCGCCTCAATGATGCTCACTTCATCATTATCACTAATTGTTACCGAATTTCGCGGTAAAGAGAGGGCGATAGCTTTCGGTGTTTGGGGAGCCGTGGCCGGAGCCGCCGGAGCGCTCGGGCCGCTTCTTGGCGGATATTTTACTACATATTACTCCTGGCGCTGGTCGCTTCGGATAAATGTAGTTGTAGCTATAATTGCCGTTTTAGGCAGTGTTTTTATTAAGGAAGCCAAGGGCGAGCAAGACAGAAAAGGGTTTGATTTCCCTGGTATGTTTCTTTCCGGCGCGGGGCTTTTCTCGCTGGTGTTTGGCTTGATTGAAGGGCAGAAATACGGCTGGTTTCATGTCAACAATGTTTTCAAGATAGGTAGCTGGCAATGGCCATTAACCCAGATATCGGTTATTCCGTTTGCTTTTTTGGCAGCAGCCATACTCGTGGCGTCGTTTCTCCTCTGGGAGTACAGGCTGGAAAAGACCAAAAGAGTGCCTTTGATGCGTCCTTCGATATTTAAAAACATCAGTTTTAGCATCGGGTTGGCGACAGTTATTATTATTGCTCTCGGGCAATTCGGCATCTTCTTTATTATGCCCATCTATCTTCAAAATGTACTTGGTTACAGCGCCTTCCAAACAGGGCTTTTGTTTTTGGTAAGCGCAGGAACAATATTTGTGATTGGACCGATAACCGGTTTTGCCGCTTCCAAGTTTACTCCGAAATGGATAGTTACTGCGGGCATGTTTATTTTAGCTGCCGGAGTTTTAATTTTACGCAGTGATATTTCAGTCGGCGCCAATGTTTGGACTCTTGCTCCCGGCCTTCTCGTTTTCGGTATTGGTATGGCTATGGCTTCGGCTCAGCTGACAAACATAGTTCTTTCATCCGTTCCGCATCAGCTTTCCGGCGAAGCCTCGGCTATAAATGCCATGGCCCGCCAGGTTGGTACAAGCGTGGGCATTGCCATTATCGGTATGGTTCTAGTCGGCGCGATCACAACGGGTGTTCAAAATAATGTCAGAAATGATGTTCGCCTTCCAGCGCCGATTAAGACAAAGGTTATTGATACTGCCGGTTCTGCGAATTTCCAAGCTGGGGAAGGCAGTCAAATAGCGCAAAATGTTCCGGCGGAAATTGCAAATGCCATAAAATTTGACATAAATGATGCCATAGTCTCTGCTTCCAAAGATGCTGTTGGTGTTGCCGTAATTTTCATAGTTCTCGGCGGCATAGTTTCTATTTTCATTAAAAAACTTAAAAGCCCAGACCAGAAATAGCAAAAACTATATCCTAAAAAGCAGGAAAATACCGGCTGCATAGACTAAAATTTCCGAAACTGAATCCCAGCCCAAGCGGAAGTGGCGCTTTTTTAATTTTTTGATAAATGTAAATCCGTAAATAGCCATAAGCGCTACTCCGAGACCGCCAAGGAAAATGGTTTGGTTGTCTGCATATGAGAGAACCGGCTTTTTAGCCAATATATCGGCTACGATAAATATTACCAGCATAAAAGCGTTGCCACCGAGAATGTCGCTGATAGCCAAATGATTATCCCCGATAAATATTGATTCAAGACCGGTACTGATTTCAGGGAGAGAAGTTACAAGGGCTAATACGGTGGCGGCAAAGATGCCGGTGCCTATGCCGAAATGGTTGGCGATAGCTACTCCTGACTCTTCCAGCAAAACGCCGGCGGCTAAGGTGGCGAGGGAAGCGGCTAGAAAGATCAAGATAACATGAAGGGTAGATTTTTTAGCATAAAAAGGATGGTTTTCGGTTTTGCGCCGCTCCTTATGGCTGCGGCCCGGTGAAGCGTCTTCCTCGCTTGCGACGAGGCGGGGATTTTCTCTGACTTTATTAATTACAAAAAGGCCGATTACCCAGGCGATAACAATGATGATTGAAAAAGGATTGATATGTAAAAATGATTTTGTGGCAGGGATGAAAGCGCCGGCGATAGCAAAGACAGTTAAGGTAATAGCAAAGAGCGCTTCAAAGAGCAGCTCCACCGATCCGGTCAGGTATGAAAGCGGTCTTTTACCCTTTATAACAAAGTCAAAAATTACAATGACGAGAGTTTGAAAGGCGATACCGCCCAAAAGATTTCCAATAATGACCGGTATATCACCGCGAATGGCGGCGCTTGAGACAATAGCTAGTTCCGGCAGGCTTCCGGCAATACCGAGCAGGATTAAACCGCCGAGAGCATCGCCGAGACGAAAACGGGTATCAAGCGAGTCGGTGGTTTTAGTTAAGGCAATACCGGCAAACCAGGTAACAGCCGATGCTGCGGCAAAGATAATTAGCAAAAAAATAATATTCATGCCTTCCATATTATCATTTTAGCAACTTTTTATAGCCAGGCAAGGATTAGAGTGGGAACTTTTTCCATTTTCCTTCAGAAACGACCTCAACTTTTTTATCTGTTACGCAAATTGCCGTATTGTCATTGATGCCATAAAAAGTGCAGTTATACTCTTTGGCAAACTTAGCCAATGCCTCTTCAGTGAAAACCGAGCGGTCGGGGCGGTAGAAGTGCGGCCGTATACTGAAGTTAACGATTCCCAAGCCCTTGTCATGCTTAAATCCTGACGGGTCGGTCTTGTCGCTGGTTACTTCCTCTTGGCAAAGTAGCATCGATCCGGCGCTTGCGCCGACATAGACTCTGTTTTTTAACAAATTTGGCAATTCTTTGTCTAGGCCGGTATTTTTCACAGCCTCAAGAAGACCGAAAGCGCTGCCGCCTTCCATAAAAATGACGTCGGATGCTTGAAGGCGGGGAAGCCAGTTTTTCTTTGGGATGGATACAAAGTCCATAATGTCGATCTGGCCGATACCCATTCCCTCAATTTGCCTTAAGTTGTCAAGCATCCACCATTTGTGTGTCGCCGGCACCATATTTACCGAGGTCATAATGTAGCAGAGGATTATATCTTCCGGCTTCTTGCCGACGAGTTCAAAAAATTTCTTCTCAATGCTTTTGTTTGTAATGCCTTGAGAGGTTAAAAGAAGCTTCATTTCGTCTCCATATTTCTAATTACTTCCGCAAACATTTTGCCGATTTTTGCATGTGGTTCTTTCTCTAAGTGAATGCCATCGACGGCGCTTACGCTAATATAGTTTTCCAGATCTATAAACTTACAATAATTTTTCTTTGCTATTTTCATAAATTCTTTGCCGAGATCTTTCGATTTCTCTGGTGCTCCTTCGAAATGCGGTTTAACCTCCACAACTTTTGCAGCCAAAATGGGGGGGGAGACGACCAATATTTTAGGTTGCTTGAATCCTCTTTTGCTTGCAGCCACATGTTTTTTAATTTCTAAGATAAGATCTTCCAATCCAAGCGCTACTTTTTCTGGTTTGCATTTGAAAATTTTTTTCAAATTGTTTGTGCCTAGCCAAAGTATAATGAAATCCAAAGGGAGGTGTGTCCTGATGATTCCTTGAGAATATGTTTTTCCATTTTTATCTTCAAAGCCTTCAAAGGGATCATCTAGATTAGTGGTTCTGCCCCAAAGTCCTTCTTCAATTACTTCATAGTCTGCTCCCAGCTCATCTTGCAGTACGCCGGTCCATCTGACGTTTGCCGGATAGCGTCCCAAATCCCCCGGGATAATACCCTGAGTATTTGAGTCGCCATAGCACAATATTCTTTTTGCATTGGGATTTGTATTCATAGAAAAATTATATCACAAGTGTTGTTTTGGCGGTTAATGCTAGTCTAAACCGGTTTAGACTAGTGGCTAGTTTGAATAAATTTTTAAAAATGAGAAAGGCCCGCCGAGAGGGCGAAAGCCTCTCTCAGCGGGCCGAGGTTGCTACAGGAGGCCTAGCTTATTCATCTCGCGCCGGAGCGCGCTGTGCTGGGCGGGGTTGGCGGGAATGAGCGGCTTGCCGATGTAGCCCATATTAAAGCCGAGCATCTCGAGGCCAGCTTTGATCATGATGGGGTTGGATGTCATGAAGAGCGCATCGATGAGGCCGTCGTACTTCTGCATGCACTTGGCGGCGGCTTTGGGGTTTTCCTGGTAGATCTCGATAACGCGCGCCATTTCTTTTCCGATCATGTGGGAAGCCACACTAATGACTCCTCGGGCTCTCAGGTCTAATGCCTCGATCAGCTTGTCATCTTCACCGGTATAGATCAGGAAGTCATCGGGCACCAAATCGCGGTATCGCGGTATCTGGACGATGTTGCATTCCTTGATTCCAACAATGTTCTTGTGATTGCTTAACGCGGCAACAGTCTCCGGCTCCATGTTGAGGCCAGTTCTGCCAGGAATATTGTATAGTATCACCGGCAGGCCGACATCTGCTGTCTCATGGAAGTGAACAACAAGCCCTTCCTGTGGCGGCTTGTTGTAATAGGGGACAACGCTCAGGACGGCATCGTACTCGAGTTCGGCAGCCCTTGCTGTCATCTCTACTGACTTTTTGGTCTCATTCGAACCGGTACCGGCGATCAAGCGGCAACGATCACCGACGGCTGTCTTCACCTCGCGGAAGAGGTGATACTGCTGTCGGTCGGTTAAAGTTGGCGCCTCGCCGGTTGTGCCGGCTACGACCAGAGCGTCTGCGCCTTTTAAATCAACGCAGAATTCGGCTAATCTCCGCGACACTTGAGCAGCGATGTTACCGCTGTTCGTTCGTGGTGTTGCCATAGCGGTCGCTACCCTGATGTCTGTCAGGCTCTTTTTGCTCATCTTCCAGCTCCTTTGTCTTGGTGGGATAATTATCGTTGCAAAGTTAGCAGCTGCTGTACAAAGAACATAAGGGAGATTTTACTCATTGCGTTTACATAAGTGAAATAATCTGATAAAATTATGAGATTATAATAATAAATGTTAGAGATATAACAAAATGCTAAAGATTTCAGATTCACTTGAAGAAATTATTGGGGGAAATAATCTGCTTGCTTTTGGCCTGCAGCATCGGCTTTTTAATCTTTCCCAGCTCTCAAAGTTTCTAAAGCCACTTGTCGAGGCGAGAGCCAAGAAGGAGGTTACAGAGAGCGCACTGCTCATGAGCCTTTCCAGGTTTCAGAGAGATTTCAAGGAAGAGATCGGATCGATCCAAGGTTTTACAATTCTAAACATTACAGTTAATTCCGTTCTGGCTTCGATGACTTTCTCTGCCAGCCCCGGAATTTTAAAAAATATAAGCAAGCTTTATCGAGCAGCTCGCAGTAAAAAAGATTATATAACCCTAAGTCAGGGAACAAGTGAAATCACCTTGATCGCTAGCCAAGAGCTTCTTGATTTGGCAAAAAGTGTGCTTGGAGAAAACCCGATATTTGTAAAAAAAGGTTTATCATCAGTGGGGTTGAAATTTGCTCCGAAATATAACGACATGCCGGGATTTTTCTATCATGTTTTGCAAAAAGTTGCTCTTCAGGGAATAAGCGTACACGAGGTTTCATCAACGTACAGTGAACTCATACTTTACATAGAAGAGGAGAATATCAGATTGGCGTTTGATACTCTTTACAACTGTCTTCCTGTCCGCAAGGGTTAATTTTTTTGTTTTATTGACCATGTAAATTTTCGCCTAAATATATATAATTTTTTCAAAACCCACGCACCGGATAAATTGGTGCGGGGTAAAGGAGAAAAAATGGCAA
>JAJYFH010000039.1 GCA_021791015.1 bacterium
AGAATACGGGCAATTAAAACAGATAACGGAGCATGCTTCACTAATAGATATACCGGTTATGAAAAGAGTACAGATCCTTTAAATCCCAAGCTTCATGCTCTTGATAGACTTTGTCAAAAAGAGAACATCATCCATTATCTGATTGATCCGGGCAAGCCTGCTCAGAATGGCAAAGTAGAAAGGTCTCATGGAGCAGACCAACAGCATTTCTACAACAAAACAAAATTCACAACCATTGAGGAATTAAAAATGAAGATGAAACTATGGAATATGTATTACAATGATTTAGAGCACATTGCCTTAGGAGGCAAAACACCCAATGAAGTATTAAGAGGAGTGCAAAAGGTCCGTACCTAAAACATTTAAGTCTGGCTCCTGCACATCTCGTTTCGCCAAACGGAGCAGTCTTAATAAGCTATCTTCGGGTAGCTTATTTTTATTGATGACGTAGTTTAGACTGGAATGAAAACACTTTTTATGATAGAATAATTTTGAAATGTAAAGAGGGCTGCCAACAAGGTATGCCCTTAAACGTTTAGCAACTAGGGAGGTGAACTTATGTTTATGGAAGAAGAGCCCATACGAGTGACTTTCTATCTTTCCGATCTGACGAGTTGCCTGCCAAAGGCACTGATTGAGAAGATGGAAGGGTTGGATGAGAATACCAAGGAGGTCATGCAGTATGAGGGAGTTACGTTCCTCATCTGCAAACCTACTTACAGGGGACAACCGCGAATGTTCTACGTTCTTGTAACCTTGAGCCACGAACTCCCAGAATGGCTCCGTAACCTTCGCTGTCAGGCCGAGACCATCTGCGTTGAACGCGGAGGCATACCCGGAATGGAGGCCATACTCCCCCAACCTGATGGATCAAGTCATAGGCGTCCACCCGATTACGATCTGAGAGTGAGGATCCAATCTGACACCTGGGCCGGTTTGCGGCGGGTGTGCAAGGCTATTGAAGGGTTCTCAATGCAAAAGCGGACCCTCAGTAGATGACAGGTCCCATTCAACCATGACATAAGAAAGGCAGAGGAAAATGGCGCTTGGACTCCCTAAAATCAAGGACCCGAAGGATTACACCGATCAGGAACTCGCTGATTTGCTCCATAACATGTACGCCGACAAGCCGTTTGGCCAGGATCCCGTTCATGACTTGGCTGCCCATTCGGCCGTAACTCAGCTGAAGAAGCGCGGTTATGACCCTGATGTCGCCTTCGACGAAGGGGAGCTGGTAGTAATGGTCGAGAGCTAATTGATCTGCGCTTTCCAACTTCCTCAAATTTCACCCCTTGGGTGAGGCAACCCCTCATTCGAGGGGTTTCGCTTTTCGGTTCACCAAAATAACTTTAAAACTTATGGATTCCCACTCAAAAATATCCTTGGATTTACGGGGATATGCATAACTTCAATCTGAAAGTGGAGATGCGGGCCGGTTGACCAACCGGTTCTGAAGCCAAAAACTCATTATATAATATGATATTTACCGAGCCGCTGGAATACTCCCTTGCAACGGGTTTTGGAACACCTAAATTATCCCTTCCCTTCAGTATAAATGAGCACTTTCATGGCTCTGATTGTCTAAATGGTGGAGCGTACTCGGAAAACTTGGAACACCTCATTGAGATTGCTCTTGAGTGGGAGCCTGCTTTAAAACGGATTTATGAAGCGGTAGACAAGGGATTAGATACTGTCTAGCGGTGATTTTATATTTAGTACCTTAAGAATAGATTGGAGCTTTTCGAAGGAAATTTTCTTCTCCCCACGCTCAACCTCTGCATAATAGTTTGTACTAATGCCGGATCTCTTCGCCAATTCTGCTTGACTCAGATCGGCTTGCTCTCTTGCTTTTCTTAATTTGTTTCCGAGCTCTACAGCATCTTTACTCTTCATGAGGATATTTTATCAAAATAAAGCAAAAAATTAAAGGAGAAAAATTGACAAACCAAACAACAACAATCTATAACGAACGCACTTTTTATCCGGCTTTTACAAAAGATATGCTGAAAGCCAAGAAAGAGGTTATTATTTATAGTCCTTTTATTACGAAGTATCGGGCTGATTTCTTTAGAAAGACCTTTGTTAGACTGAGAATTAAAAACATTAAGCTTTTTATATTTACCCGCCCTATCGGGGAGCATGAAGAATATGTTCAAGAAGAGGCCAGAGCCGCTATCCAAATCTATGAGAGTTTAGGGGCTCGAGTGGTTTTCCTCGAAGGCTCTATACATGAAAAAGTAGCTGTGATTGACAAAAAAATTCTCTGGACCGGGAGCATGAATATTCTCTCCCAGAGATCAAGCAGAGAGTTAATGACAAGAACAGAAGACGAGGCTTTGACTGCTCAATTTATATCACACCTGGATTTAAACGGAAATTTCAAGCTAAGGGCCGGTACCAGAGTTTCAATATTAGGTATAGTTATAAAGGGCATATTTTCCGGCTTATTCGCAATTATTCGTCAAGTCATGGTAATATTAATCAAAGGGATTGTAGCTGTTTTTAATATAATAAGCATTATTTTAGGATAATTAATTATGAATGATCATTTACTATCGATGGACTACTCTGACCTCCCGGAACCTACTAAGGTTGAGGTTGAGGTCGCCATAGAGAAGCTTTCAGAGAGATATCACCGTGCGTTCACATATGAAGACGCCTCGAGGTTTATTACCCTGAGTAAAGCCCTGAAAATATGGAAAGAAATAGATGAAGACATTGAAGAAGGCGGGCAAATTGATAAGAAACATGCAAAAATGGTCCAAAAGTATTTTAAGAAAGATGGTAAGAAAATCTCCCTCGAAATGGCTTATATCGAGGCAGAGAAAGGTCTCATCACCCATATCACACTTGAGATGCTTAAAATTACAGATGAGCTAAAAGCATTAACCGAAGGCCATAAGTAGACTATTATCCGGTAACTTCTTCATCAAGCTGACTTGGCAACTTGCCGGTTTCCACGAACATTCTGAAATCGTCTGCTATAATCATCCACTGCGAATAGCCCAATGCCTGTCTTGGGATAGCACCAAGAAACTTCTCGGAATATTTATCAAATTCTTTAAGAAATTCTTCTTTTTTCATATGTCAATTTTATCTTTATTGAATAAGTCAAAACAAGTAGACAGATCTTCACTTTGATTTAGGCACAATCTCTTCAATCTTTTTCTCAAGCTCATACCCATCACAATGCTTGAGAAGTCCTAAATATGAAGACTTATTATTTTCATTCACCCTTTGCAACATCCTTCTTTTTGTTTTTGTCCTCAAAACTGTGTGATGAGGTAAAACAACATATCCGAGAAAATCTATGCCCTGACCCAATGTACGAATGGTATTCTTATCTTCATGCAATGATAGCTTCAATTCTTGTTGGAGAAAGCTGTCAATTTTCAAAGAAAGCGATTCCAAATAATCTTTATCGTCACTCAAGATTGTAAAGTCATCACAATAACGAATGTAATACTGCTCCTTCAAATCATGCTTTACAAACCTATCAAGCTCATGCAGATAAATATTTGCAAAAAGCTGGCTGGTTAAATTGCCGATTGGCATACCCTTTGGGCTGGCAAAATCAAAGGTAATTTGGCCGCTTTTACTCCTTTTCCGATTCTCACCAAAACTATCAATAATATTTTCAATCAGCCACATTGTGTCTTCATCTCTGATTTTCCGGCTGATTAAATTCTTCAACACCTCATGATCAACTGAAGCAAAGAACTTTCTAACATCACACTGCAAAACAAAGCAAGGATGAGTATAGTTACGGCTTACCTTTCGAGTAAAAACTTCCAATCTTTTCACCGCCCTGTGTGTTCCTTTGTAATTTCGGCATGAATATGAATCATAGATAAAGTCCTTATCAAATATGGGATAAAGAAGCCGATAAATAGCATGATGAACTATTCTGTCTCTTACAATCGCTTTATGAATATGCCGAAGCTTTGGGTCAGTGATATAAAATGAGGTATAATTGTAATGCCGGTATGATTTATGGTTAAGCTGAGAGTGCAGGCTGAAAAGATTATTCTCAAGATGTCTCTCAAAAGTTAGCACATCTTGTTTTTTTCTCTTGCCGACTCTAAACTCCTCCCAACTTGAGCAAAGATTTTCCAAACTAATAATTTTAAGAAAGAGGTTATCCATGCAAAAAGAAATTCCTTTGACTCAGAAAGTTTATGATTTTTATAGCTCGCTATATATTCTGACCCAGAAAATGCCCAAGAAAGACAAATATTCGCTAGGTATCAAGATTGATAAAGCCACTCTCGATCTGCTTGAGATTGTTATTGAAGCGGGCAATGCTAAACCGGATGAGAAGCTAATGATCTTGCAAAAAACATCGGCAAAAACCGACCTTCTAAAGCTTCTTATCAGGCTCTGTTATGACATAAAAGCTATTGATAAGAAGAAATATCTAAAACTTGAGGAACGGCTTCAGGAAATCGGCAGAATGCTTGGCGGTTGGATCAAGTCACTCAGATAAGTAAAAAGGAGAGAATGAAAAAATCCTCTCCTTTTCTTTCAAGCATTCCCAGACGACCGGCGCCGCATAGTTCTGATTGCGATTATCAGTCCTGTTGGAGTTCACGTTCGCCTTGCCATTGTCGGCATTCCAGTTGCCATACGGAGCATCGCGCCACTCGGATACACCGGAAGTCAAATATGCTATCTGCCGTCCTTTACCACCAGGGCCAGACGCATCCGGCCCCTGTATTTCATTTGAGACCTTGCTATCTCAAGCAAATAACACGGAGTGCTCGAAATGCGCTAGACGCTTGGTTTAATCTTGATCAGACCAATTCTGCTAGATTTGCTTTTCGAAGATTTCGGCGGCTAAAATCCTTGAACTTTAACACTTTACCTACTTTCCGATGTGATTATATCAGAAAAAGAAAAGGAGCTCGAGCATTTTCTGGCTAAAAGTCAGCCAAAATTTGCGTCGAGCCCCTGCGGGGCTTAAAGAACCAAGAAACAAGTTCCAAGGTTCCAAAAGCCCCGTGAGAGACCAAGCGACAAGCGCTATGACTCCCAGACGACCGGCGCCGCATAGTGCTGAGTGCGACGACCAGCCCTGTAGGAGTACACGCCCGCCTCGCCCTTGCCGGCATCCCAGCTGCCAAACGGAGCATCGCGCCACTCGGATACACCGGAAGGTTTGACCTCGTAGCCGGGAGCGTCGAAGTACGGCAGATTAGTGCCATCGGTTGCTTGCAGAAGTTCGGTATGCAGGGCGTAGGCGGCGAAGACTTCGCCGTGGGCGAGATTTTCCTTCGTACCCTTGACTCTGCTGCGAGAAGCGTCTACCGAGTTCCCATTCTCGGGATTCCAGTCGACCACGAGGTTGATGTGGATCCTATGGATGCCGGGAGAGTACTTCTGGACATTCCTGTTGAACAGGCGGATGTCGTAGCCGTCATTGAGACTGCCGCCCCGCCAGAAGCGAGGGTTCTCCCCCTTGATAACCGCAATCCAGTTCTCGAATGTTTCCTTCGGCGAACCGAATTCGACGTACAAGATTTCGAGATCCTCGACTCGCTGAGTGTGGTCGCTGTCAGTGTTGACTGCGGCAAACTGCTCTTCGGTGATCTTCCCGCCCCAGTACTTCTCGTTGTACTCGCGGAGCAGTGCAAACTGCTGATCGAGTGAGAGAAGCATCCCCGTGTAGTTGCCGAACGGATCGGAAACAAGCGGAAACTTACCCTCGATGATCGGCTGAAGGGCGTCATAAGCGCCCTTGGGATCAAGCGAACCCTTGTAGACCCGCTTTTTGATCTCGGTTATCCTCTTATCGAGATTTTCGAGATCCTGGACAGTGGGACTAAACTTAGCCATGATGGCCTCCTTTGCCGTGGGAATTCACCGATGCAGTTTATCTGCAGCAGCGATCTCAACTTTTATTGAGAACGGCATACCAAAGCTATAAAATTAGCTTCAATATGCCACCCTCAAGCTAATTTCAAAGTACAATAACCTACATTTTAACATAAGAACCACCTATTTGTCAAGTTTTTGTGCCTGTTTCCTGCGCACTTCGGCCTTCTAACCAAAATAATTTTAACACTTTATGGATTCCCGCTCAAAAATATTCTTGGATTTACGGGTATATGCATAACTTCAATCTGAAAGTGGAGATGCGGGCCGGTTGACCAACCGGTTCTGAAGCCAAAAACTCATTATATAATATGATATTTACCGAGCCGCTGGAATACTCCCTTGCAACGGGTTTTGGAACACCTAAATTATCCCTTCCCTTCAGTATAAATGAGCACTTTCATGGCTCTGATTGTCTAAATGGTGGACCCTAGGGGATTCGAACTCCTGACCTCCTCGGTGCAAACGAGGCGCTCTAGCCAACTGAGCTAAGGGCCCAAGAATTAATTTATTTTTCTAAAAATGTCAAAAGGGTTTAATAATTCCAAGTATCACAAGAACTGACAAAAGTATTACAGCAAGCCCGATAGCTTTTACCAGCATGTAAGTTCCGCCGCCGCCCAGATGCTCTTCCGCCCAGTTGTTGGTACCTACCGTCTGGACAATCTTGTAGCTTTTTATCAAGAATACAAACCCGACAAACACACCCACGAGACCTAGAAGAATTCTCAATATTAACATTTTGTCTCCTTTTGGTGGGCGACCGTGGACTCGAACCACGGACCTCAGCTTTATCAGAGCTGCGCTCTAACCACCTGAGCTAGTCGCCCTAAATAATTAACAATTTACAAT
>JAJYFH010000040.1 GCA_021791015.1 bacterium
CCTCCCGAAACATATTCATCCGGCCTTAGTTTCCAGAATTAAGATTCTATCTAATCTGAAAATTGACGAACATCGGGTACCTCAGGATGGCAGATTTCAGCTAAATATGGAAGGCCGCGAAATTGACCTTCGTATTTCGATTACGCCAATAGTATATGGAGAGAAGGTAGTCATCAGGCTTCTTGATAAGACAAACGGTATGATTACCTTAGAAAACTTAGGCATCAAGGGAAGAGCTTACAGGATTATTGAGGAAAGCTTCAAGAAACCTCATGGCATGACTCTGTCGACTGGACCGACTGGTTCGGGTAAATCAACATCACTTTACGCTATTTTGTCCAAGCTAAATACTCCGAGTGTCAACATTATAACCATCGAAGACCCTGTTGAATATAATGTGCCGGGCATAAACCAGATCCAGGTAAATAATGGCGTCGGGCTTACATTTGCATCAGGTCTTCGGTCAATGCTCCGCCAGGACCCGGACGTCATAATGGTTGGAGAGATTCGCGACAAAGAGACGGCTGATCTTGCCGTTCAGTCAGCTTTGACCGGCCATACTGTCCTTTCCACATTGCATACAAACTCAGCCGCAAGCGCTTTGCCGCGATTGATTGACATGGACATTGAGCCGTTTCTTATCGCATCTACGGTTAATACAATAGTGGCGCAAAGGCTGGTGAGAAGAATTTGTGAAAACTGCAAGGTAGAATACAGGGCAACTCTCGCACTGACCAAAGCCATTAAAGCTTCATTGAAAGGGGTTCTGCCCTCAAAGAATGATCCCAAGGAAAAGACCACGGAGCTTGGTTTTGATAAATTGCCTTTTGTCGAAGATGAAACCTTTAAGCTTTACAAAGGGAAAGGCTGTGAATCCTGCAAGAATACAGGGTTTTGGGGAAGAATTGGGGTATACGAGATATTTAATGTCAGCCCAACGATAGAGGATCTGATAACGTCCCAGTCTTCAGCTAGTGATATCCAAGATCAGGCAGTAAAAGAAGGTATGGTTACCATGCAGCAAGACGGCTTTTTAAAGGCGCTGGCCGGTATCACTACCGTCGAGGAAGTTGTAAGAACCACTTCTGAGGAATGATTATGCCTTTGCAAATTTTTAAAAAAACATTAGAATATTAATAAATAGGAGGGTGCGTGCCTGAGCAGACCACAAAATTAAAAATTGAGAATTTTCTTGAAGAAGTCATTAAGCATGATGCAAGCGATCTTCATCTGACGGTTGGCGTGCCTCCTATGCTTCGAATTGACGGTGCGTTAAGGCCTATAGCCGGAGTGAGTGGTCTAACAGATACCGATGTACAGGCTCTCACATATTCAATCTTGGATGATGTCCAAAAAGATATTTTGGAGCGTGACAAGGAAGTAGACTTTTCATTTACATATGGTGATTTGGCAAGGTTTAGAGCGAATGCTTACCACCAAAAAGGCAATGTCGGTTTAGCGCTCCGGCTTATCCCGGTAAATATCCGAAGTTTGGCGCAACTGGGTATGCCTAAAGTCCTTGAAAAGTTCACGGAATATCCGAGAGGTTTAGTGCTTGTAACCGGACCGACCGGATCAGGCAAGTCCACTACGCTGGCTGCAATGGTAGATAAAATCAATAAAGAAAGGGCCTGCCACATCATTACCGTCGAAGACCCGATAGAATACACGCATAATCATAATAAATCAATAATCGAGCAGCGCGAGGTGCACTATGATACCAGATCATTTGCAGCCGCCCTTCGCAGTGTTTTGAGGGAAGACCCTGATGTCGTTCTGATCGGTGAAATGCGCGATCTCGAGACTATTGCAGCCGCCATTACCATAGCTGAAACCGGACATTTGGTTTTTGCTACTTTGCATACCAACAACGCTGCCCAGTCAGTTGACAGAATTATTGATGTTTTTCCGCCGCACCAACAGCAACAAATCAGGGTACAGCTTTCAAATATCTTGCAGGGAATCGTTTCCCAAAGGCTTATACCTTCCATCGGTGGCGGAAGAGTAGCTGCCGCTGAGATTTTAGTAGTGACTCCCGCGGTACGAAACATTATTCGCGAGCAAAAAACACATCAGCTCGAGGCGGTAATACAAACCGGAGCCTCAGAAGGCATGCAGGCTATGGACAGAACACTTGCGAACTTGATAAAGACAGGCAGAATTACCCTTGATGAAGCCAAGGGTTATGCGATCGACCAGAAGGAGCTTGAAAGATTGCTTCACGGGTAATTTTTTCCATTGTTATCCTGAACTTCCTGCCCGTCCGGCAGGCGGGGATTCAGGATCCATATAAATAAAACTAGATTCCGGATCAAGTCCGGAATGACAAAAAAGGAATCATGCGCGAATTTACATATAAAGCCAGAAATAATCAAGGCGAGCTCGTAACTGGAACTGTTGAGGCGGAAACCGAAAGTTCAGCTTCAACTTTGCTTACTGCCAAGAAGCTATATCCCGTCAGAATCAAGGAAGAAAAACACGAAAAATTTGCTATTCCTTTTTTAAATAAGGTAAAGGTCAAAGACAAAGTTTTCTTTATTCGACAGCTGGCAACCATGGCAAATGCCGGCCTTCCAATATCTCAATCACTATCCACATTGCTTGAACAGACTCATTCTGATCAGATTAAAAAAATGGTAGAGCAAATGATCCGCGATGTGGAGGCCGGTGATAGCTTGGCAACAACATTTTCGAGATTTCCGGATGTCTTTACCAAAACTGATCTTTCTATGATTGCGGCCGGCGAGGCAAGCGGTAAAATTGATGAGGTTTTAGAATATATGGCCTCCCAAGCTGAAAAAAGCTATAAAACAGCCAAGAAGATTAAAACCGTCTTTATATATCCGTCATTCCTCCTCTGTGTCGTTATTGGTGTGGTTGCTCTCATGATGATATTCGTTTTGCCTCAGATGCAGACACTCTACTCAAGCTTCGGCAACGCTCAGCTCCCCTTGCCCACCCAAATACTTATGGGTTTTAGCAACATCATGGCCCACTATTATTATCTGGTCATTTTGATGGTTGTGGCTATTTTCTTTGCCCTTAGAATGTATGTGAAAACTGACTCGGGCAGATACATCTGGCATAGCTTGAAGCTCCGCATACCATTGCTCGGCAACTTCCTGCAAATGTCCTATATGGCGATGTTTTCGCGCACTATGTCGAGCCTTATATCCTCCGGAGTGCCCATTCTTGAAGCATTAAAAATCGTCGGGGATACCATGCCAAACATCCATTATGAAAATGCCATTAGAGAAACAAGGGGCAAGGTAAAACAAGGGGGCAGTTTGTCGCAAGCTATCAAGGAAAATCCCATATTTCCCGTCATGGTGTCGCAGATGATCGGCGTCGGCGAAAACACCGGTGAGATTGACTCTATGCTTTCAAACTTGGCGGACTACTATAACGACGAGATAGACAACTGGGTCAAAAGCTTTCAGTCGCTGCTTGAGCCTATCATGATAGTTGTTATGGGTCTAATTGTCGGCAGCATCATCCTCTCCATCATCATGCCCATCTACAATGTCGGCATCTTCATGCAACACTAGGGCAATAAAGAATTTTCAATTATCAAATTCCAATGATCAATCAAACCCTAAATTCTAATATCCAACCAAAGTATGATTTGATTGAAAGAACGGCTCTTTTTGGTGAAAACATCCTTGATTTTGCAAAACTGATTGAGAGAAGCCCCATTAATAATCCGCTGATAAATCAAATCGTTCGATCGGGTACTAGCGTGGGAGCAAATTACTCAGAAGCTAATGAGTCCAACTCAAAGAAAGATTTTCTGCATAAAATCAGTTTGGCAAAAAAGGAAGCTAAGGAAACAAGTCATTGGTTGAGAATGATAATAAAAGCAAACCCGAGTCTAGAAAAACAGGCAAAGCCATTACAAAAAGAGGCTCACGAACTTGTTTTGATTTTTTCTTCTATAGTAAGGAAGGGCAAAATTGTTTGAAGTTTGTTATTTGATGCTTGATTGAACATTGAGGCTTGAACATTAGAATTTATCGAGCCAGAATATCATTGACACACCTTAAGGATATTGGTTAAATATCAACATAAAAAGAAAATTGAAAGGAGGTGAAATATGAGAAAGCTAAAAAATAAACAAGGTTTTACACTTATTGAGCTAGTGGTCGTTATGGCTATTATCGCCATCTTGGCAGTCCTTATCATTGGGGCTATCACAATTGCTAGACATTCGGCTACAGAGAGTGCGAATCTATCAAATGCTAGAACCATTCAAACAGGTCTAGAGTCATATTACTCTTCGAATGGCCAAAAATATCCTACGGCATTTGCTACCAAGACCTCATTTAATGATGCCACGAAATCAGGTGCTGCATTAGCCAATGTATCGATTTCTAACGCTGCTTGTCAAGATACAACCAATACTGATGCAGGTGGCGGGAACATAGTGACTGTTTCTAGTCCCTCTCAAGGTTATACCATCACTGTGGCTAAATATGACTGTTCTGATGGATCAACTCAGCTGAAAAGTCAATAATCTCTCAATATTTAGCATATCTAGCCATGGCGAGGCGACTCGTCATGGCTGTTATGGTAGGTAGAAAATTATTGTTTGCGCTGGAAGAGTTTAATGTATTGTTCGCATTATGGTAATAAATTGGTTTTCCTCTATAAATTTGATTTCTGCCCTAAAGGCTAATTTGTTTTGGTTTCTGCTTCTTTTGCCGGGGTATAGTTTGCTGGCTTATCTTCGATCCAAGGTTCCGGGGGAGAAAACTTCGTATTTTTTAAGGGATGCAGTTTTTTCCTTCTTTTTGTCTCTGATATTTTTTCTCCCAATAGTTATTATGCCATTCTTTATGGTTGTGCCGGCGGTTATCCCAGCCGGTTATTTTATATGCTTGATAACCGTAAGCGTCTTTTTTCTTGTAAAAAATAATTGGCTTTTAATCAAGGCTTTAAATTTCCATAGTTTTTCAAGATCTCTCCGCAGGTTTTTTAGTTCTCCGATCTGCATCATCATTTTGATTATCATCATCTTTGAGATTACCCAAGGCTTGATAATAAAAAATGTTCTTAACCCCGGCGAAAATACCGACGCATGGTTTCACGTTGCCAAAATAAATAAAGATGTTAGTGATGGCTTCTCCATATACGATCCTTATTATTTGGTCAACGGCCGCCATATGATCTCCTTTAACTATGCCTCAAATCTTGTTCATGTTCTGATGGCAACCGGAAGCAAAGCCTTTGGCATTAAACCGCTGGATACCTGGCTATACTCCGTTACATTTGTTCGCTTGCTTTTGTTTGCTACGGTTTATGTTTTCTTTAGAGAAATTGCCAAAACCAAGCACGTTGCATTGTTTGCCCTTGGTATTTTTTATATTTTTGCGATGCCATTTTATAAGGTAGACAATATGTTCTATTCTGTATTTCCCTACTTTTTTTCTGTTTTGATCAGTCTTTTTATGTTGATGTTGGCACTTGACCTAAAAGACAGGAAATATTTGGGGTTAAAGGCAAACTACATAGCCTATGTTCTCACTATTCCCATTCTGGCGGCAGCTCATCAACTGCAAGTTGTGCTATTTGGTATTTTTCTGGGCGGATACTTTTTATTCTTGTTGCTTCAAAAAAAGTTACAGTTTAAAAAATTTATGTATCTGATAATCCCCTTTTTGTTAGGCTTGCCCTGTGTCCTTTTCACTTTTTTCAGTACACCTAGGCTTGTCTCGGGCCGCGAACTGCATTCCGTGTCGAACATTGCAAATAACCTCCATGCTTATTTGGCAGATTTAAATGCCAAATTGCCTATGATTATTCTGGGATTCATTATTTTGGTGCCGGGAATATGGCTGCTTTCCAGGTACGTCAGAAGCAAAGAAATTAGAACCTTTTTGTATTATACGGTTATCTTTCGTTACATTTTTCTCTTTTCTCCTATTGTAGTCATTTTGGGTACTGTTTTGCCCTGGTGGGGAATTGCTCGGTTTGATTATTTCTATAATATTATTATGGTTTTTGTGATTAGTTTGACATCATTGTTCATATCGCAATTCTTTTTGCAGTTGCTTCAAGGATATCCTCGTTTTATAAGGGCGTATGCGTCCGTATTACTTATTGTTATAGTTTTTGCCATTTATCCGCTCCCTTCTATCAGCAGCGCAGAACAATTTGTTGAGGAATACACGAAGTCGCAAAATTTAGCAGCGCAGATTGCGTCACTTGATATAAAGCAGCACTCTGTGGTATTGGCGAGCCATGACACAGGTTATATGCTCCCCTCGATGTTAGACGTAAATATTGTAGGATTAAGCGACGGTAGGACCGATATCTCTGGCAGAGAAAATGATTTCAATGCTTTATTGAAAAAAACAAATACTCAAAAAGAGAAAGAAAAAATACTAGATAAATATAACGTCAGTTATGTTGTCTTTGACAGGAAAAAAGCTTTTGGGGGATTGAGCGAAACAGCGGTTCGGGACTTGGGCTTTCATAAAATGATGATGACACAGGATTTCTTGCTTTATCACAGAGATTAGTATGCCGTTTAAACCACCAGGCTCTGCCTGGTGATGGATAGGCAAGTCCAAACAATTCCATCCATGATACAATAATATTCATGAGATTTCGAAAAAGCATGCATGCTGTATATCACACTGAA
>JAJYFH010000041.1 GCA_021791015.1 bacterium
CTCTACTACGACCCGGTTTTACCATATTCCGCCGGGCGTTAGCTCGTTTAGATCCATGCTCGGGGTCCAGTTCGAAGACCCGAATGCTAACGTAGAAAGGCTGGGATACTTCCCGCCTGAAGCGTAGGCGCTGTAGCGACATAAGGAAATAAGCGAAACGGGGCGGCCTTCGGGCCGCCCTTTTTGCGTCTTCCGGATGCTGGCTTGCTTACATTCATGGCAATTCCGTGCTATCATAGGTGTATGGGAAAAGCAGGAGATGATCAGATGGATAAGTTTATTGAGGATTATAACCGGCTTTTCAACGTGCCTCAGACGGAGGCGACTCGAGGCCTCTGCAATCTCTATAAGAACGAACATCCAAATGAATTTAAAACAATCGCCGAGTGGTCTATCGAAAGGCACCGGAAAAGGTTTATGGACTGGGTTTCCAAACAAAGGCCCGAGACACTAGAACTCTTAAATAAATAAAAAACAGCAGAAAACTGTTTTGAGCGGGGATACCTTGATATTTAATCAACCTCTCCCGATTTCATTTTCTCAAGCAGTTCGGCCATGCGCTCGTTTCCTTCTCTCAAACCCTTTTCCATATTCGATTCGATCATCCCGTCACGGTCTTCCTTTGAGGCATATTTTGACAAACTCCAAACGCGCGTCTTGTCACCCATTTCTTCAAAGTTTACTGTCTGGGTTGATACGTGTCCCGGCATGCCCTCCCACTCAAAAGTCCAGGTCATTTTCTCCGGTTTTTTAATCTCTAGAAACTCGCCGTGAAATCCGAACTCATTGCCTTCGGAATCTTTCTGCACAAATCTCCATGCACCACCCTGCTTAAAGTCCAGCTTATCGATGTCGGTGGTGTAGCCCTTCGGTCCCCACCACTCAGGGATTAGCTTTGGGTCGGTGTAAGCCCGCCACACCAAATCTCTCGGCGCATCAAACTCACTTTCGATTTTAATCACCGTATCCGATGGTGTTGTAATCTTAGTTTCCATAGCCCTCCTTCCTTAAGTAATATTCTAACCATTGTATAAAAGCCGTCGAGATATTACATTGTTACTTAATGAAAAAATATAAAGACACAGAGGAATATTTATCAGACCAAACGACGGAAAATCGGGAACTGCTTGAGGAAATTCGGAGTGTAATTCGCAAATCTGCGCCAGAGACGGAGGAGAGATTTTCTTACGGAATGCCGGGGTTTTATTACCTCGGAAGTCCGCTGGTTTTCTACGCTGCTTTCAAAGATCACTGCAATTTCTTTGGTGCAAGCGGGACAGTTCTCGAAAATTTCAAAGACGAGAGGATTTAAGACAGCAAAAGGAACTATCCATTTCACAAAAGACCACAAAATCCCTAAGGATTTAATCAAACGAATAGTCCAAGCGAAAATGGAAGAAGTGGAGGATAAAAAGGGCAACTAGTATTTTTTCCTTATCAAACTCATTTCGGGGTAGAGATTTTTTAGCTTTGAATAGGCATTTGGCTTATTTTAATCTTTTTGCTATAATATTTGCAAGAAATAACAAAAGGAAATTATATGTCAGGATTACAAGAAGGTGCTAGCAGTCAGGAGCCAGTAGATGGAAATGTCCCCGAATACATGAAAGTTGTCTTAGGTACGATGCCTTCTAATAAAGAGGCAGAAGATCCTTCAGCAGAAAGCTTAGAGCAAAATGAAACTATAAAACCTGAACTGGGCATAGAGTTTAATAAAGAACCATTGGATTCTCTATCTAAGGAATATCCTGAATTGCAGGAAATGTTTGAGGGTTTTGCTTCCATGCCGCCAATAGAATTTAAGCGAGGTGAGGTGAACTTTGTTTTTGGAAAAAACGGTGCTGGTAAATCTACCTTGACCAACGCTATTTATTTGGCGGCAAAAATAAGTCAAGACACAGAAAGGATCCTCAAACGTCCGGGTATTGAAACTATCGAAGAGGCGCGAGAGAGGGCCCTTGATTAAACTTTAAATCCTTCGATAGAGACGAAAAACCGAGTCGCTGAAATAATAAGTATGGGTGTTGCCCCGGTCCTAGTCGAAAAAGGAGCCTTAAACCTTACGAAATTTAAAGTTGCAAAAGGCTATGCTGATGGTGCCGATGTAACAGATGCTCCGACGGTACATCGCATCGCCATTCAGGATATACTGGGAGAAAGAAGGGACAGGGCAAACGAAATTGTATATGCTACTCAGGTGGGCAGGGAACGTCAGGCATGGATGGATCAAGTGGCCGGAGAAGGCTCAGCTTCTAATGTTGATTATTCAAATATAAAAAGCCGTTATTCGGAGGATGGAGGGTCTGCGCGTCAGACTATTGAAAAAATCCTGGAAACAGAGTTCGAAGAAATTAATCCGGGCAGCATAGTTATAATCGACGAAGCTACGTACGGATTAAGCCCGAAACGTCAGGAAAATTATGTAAGAACCATTCAAGGTCTTGCGAAAGAAAAGGACTTGATAGTTATTTTAGCCGAAAACTCCGGCTATGCATACGAGACTTCTTCTTCGCGTATAGATTTGCATGATCCTCAAAAAGGACTTCATGAGCCCGAAGCCCAAGATAGCCCGGATGTTGTTGTAGAAAAGCTTGAAAGTCAAGAAGTTCTGCTAGAATCTGCCCTAGGATTTAACATTGATCATGAAAAAATTAAGGCGCTGTTAGACGCCAATCCGCAGTTTGACAAAATGCTGAAAGGCTTCCTAGAGTTACCGGATTCAATCAGTTTTGGTCCAGGGAAGACAGAAATCTTTGGCGACAACGCAAGCGGAAAAACGACTTTACTCGGAGCCATGTTTCTGCTTGCGAAGATGGAGGCTGATATCGATCAACAGATCAAGTTCAATGAACTGTTGCCAGGAAACAAGGTGGCAGATAGAGACGAAATAAGGGAAGCTTTAAGAAAAGGTTTGGCGAATCCCACCCAAACCAAGGATATAACTTTTTTGCAGTCTCTTGGTTTCGCTCGGGAGCTTGCTTTATCTGGGGCAGTTAGCTTAAACTTCAGAAGGCAGGTTGGTCAACTGGGTGTACCTGGCATGTCAAACGGTGTCGCTTGGCTAAATCTTCTTGAGGTATCCGGGGAAATTAAGAGAGATAGTTTTGGTGTAATTGGCTCAAACGAGCGCAGTATAGAAGATGTTAGAAGAAAAATTGAGGCTTTCAAGAGCGACCCAGACATGAAAGAGGGTTCTACCAGACAGACTTCTGAATATTTGTTAATAAAAAGAGTCCAGGAAATGCCGGAAGGCGGGATCTTGTTTGTTGATGAAATAGATGGTGGAATAAGTCCCGACAGACAACTTAGATTTTCTAATAGATTGAGTAAACTTGCAAAAGAAAGGGGCATAACGGTCATTGCAACTTCTAACTCTTATGAAGGCTATAATTATCGGATAACTCAATCACTAGATTTAGAGAAACCAGGAGAAGGAGTAGTTTCTCCGGTCTACAAACTTAAAGAAACTGCGAACTAGATCCTTTTTCTCATCAAACTCATTTCGGATTAGGTGTGTTAGAATAGAAAAAACTTTCCCCGTCCGCTCCGTCGGCGGGGCCAACGGGGCGAGAAAGAAAAATGTGAACCTTAGACAAAAAGGGGTCCGACCCATGCCATGGGTCGGACCCCTTGAGCAAGCATTTTCAACAGAGTACTTGTGTTTTGTGGTATTATTGATTTATTAATGAGCGGGGAATTAGCATGGATGTGAGTGGAGCGATCAATAAAAGAAAGAGCATTAGGAAGTACAAGGACAAGGATGTTTCTGATGAGGTTATTGCTAAGCTTTTGGATGCCGCGCGGAGGGCGCCGTCGGCGAAGAATGTTCAGTCACACAGATATTTTATCGTGAAAGGAGATATGAAAGAGAAGCTAGTTGAGGCCGGAGCCTTTAAGCAGCCATTTTTGAAAGATGCGCCGGCCATTATAGTTTGCGCCGCTGATCCGACGCAGTATCCGCAAAGCGTGGATATTGACGAAACCTCTGAACATTACGCCTATATCGACCTGTCAATTGCCGCTTCATTTCTGGTGCTGCGGGCGACTGAGCTTGGCCTCGGCACAGTATTTGTTGCATGGATATATCGGGATAAAATAAGGGAAGTTCTGGATATTCCTGAGAGCTACATTATTCCGTTTGTCTTGCCAATTGGTTATCCGAACGAAAATCCGCCCCAAAAACCTAGGAAGGAATTGAAAGAAATAGTGTTGGGGCTATGAGTAAACTTACTCTTCATCACTTTGCGGTAAGGATAGCTTCGGGGAGTTTGGATTTTGTGATGGGTCTGTTTGAGCAGCTGGGGTGCAAAGAATCGTATTATGAGGACGGTGCGAGTTGGGCGATGGTTGAGCAGGGAGACAAAATAATTCAGCTAATCGAGACAGATCAAGCACCAGAAGAAACGAAGACAAAAAGTAGCTCGCATATTGCCTTTTTGTCGGGTGATCCGAAGTCTGATATCGAAAAAATGCAGAAGTGGGCTGAGAGCCGGGGTCAGGCATTTGTCGGCGGACAGTGGTCTGGTAGAGAGCGATATTTTGATTGTCCGGAGATTTTTATAGATTTCGTTATTGAGATAATGGACAGAACCATTATTGAAAATTGATGTAAACCCAACCTTAAACTTTTATTGCGTGAAAAATTATGCTAAAGTGATATAACCAATAGGGAGATGGGAAATGGAAAATAAGGAGAAGAAAATAGCCGATTTTCTTTTTGAGATCGGGACAATGCGAAAACTGCCGAGAATGCACCAGCACTTTTAACACAAGATTTATCCGATAACATAGCCACCCACTCTTACAGAGTGGCTATGATTGCTTGGTTTCTGGCGAAGTCAGAAGGTGCAGACGTTTATAAAACAGTGATGATGGCGCTACTGCATGATACAAAAGAAATTAGAAGCGGAGATCATAATTATTTGCATAAAAGATATGTCAAAATATTCGAAGATGAAATCTCAAAAGACCAGTTGGGAAATTTGCCCTTTAAAGATCTATTTGAAATAGACGAGGAGTTTGAGGAAAGGAAAAGCAAGGAAGCATTTATAACTAAAGATGCCGATCTTATAGATCAAATCTTACTCTTGAAAGAGTATGCTCACCAAGGTAATAAAGAAGCGGCTATATGGCTAAATGGAAAAGGCCATACGGAAACAAACAATGTCCAGTTTCGCAGTTTGAAGACAAAGTCTGGCAAAAAACTCGGCAAAGAAATATTATCAGGCAAAGTATCCGAATGGTGGGAAAATCTCTGGACTGCAAAAAATAGGTAAAAAAAATTTTATATAAACAAACAAAGACTAAAGTTCTTTTGATGTTAAAATGAGTTTTGTAAATTCATAAGGAGGCATAAATGAAAGAAAAAACAGAAAAAAACGTGAAATTTGCTCTAGCCGGAGAGTCGCAAGCGCGCAGAAAGTATAAAGCATTTAAAGAGAAGGCGCTCGAAGAGGATTTAAACCAAGTCGCCAAGCTTTTTAAAGCGGCTGAGATGGGTGAGACTATTCACTCCGGCTATTTTTTAAGTAAATTAGATGGAGTTAAGGGCACTAAGGAAAACTTACAAGCTGCAATTGAGGGTGAAAGTTACGAGGCAGAAAATGCGTATCCTGCCATGATTGATGAGGCAGACGAAGAAGGTGAAGCGGATGTAAAACAGTATGTCGGATATGTCAAAACGGTTGAGGGTGAACATGCTGAGCTTTTTAAAAAAGCGCAGGAAGAACTCGGGAAAAATGAGAAGGTTGAATATTATGTCTGCGGGAGCTGCGGCCATATCCATTCAAATGAGGTGCCGGCAGTATGTCCTGTTTGCGGCGCACCGGGCGCAAAGTTTGTGAAGGTGGAGATTTAGTTTTTAAGACACCGGGGCGTTAATCTGTCATGAAGATCTTATGGCCACACCGATGTCATTCCGGACTATTCCTTTAAAGTATAATCAGTTGATCCGGAATCCAGGTGTTTTTATAGATTCTGAAGTTAACTTAAGAATGACAAGAGAGATCCTTCGACTTCGCTCAGGATGACGCGGGGTGGCAAAAAAACACGGCTCCTCGTCAATTAGCGGGGTAAATTTTGGCAGTAATGAATCTTGCAGGCACTGTCATTCTGGCGAGATTAGAAGACCAGAATCTTTCTCTTAAAGTATAATATTGATTCTGGACAAGCCAGAAAGACCCATGCCATTGCTTACAATATTTTATATAAAACTTGTTGCTACAACTTTTTCGTGCTTACTTAAGCACGAATTTACCACGCTAAAGGTCAGAGAGCCAAAAATGTTTTAGGTACGGACCTTTTGTACTCCTCTTAATACTTCATTAGGCGTTAATCCATTTAAGGCAATGTGTTCTAAATCATTGTAATACATAATCCATAACTTTAACCTTAACTTTAAATCTTCAAAGCTTTTGAATTTCATTTCATCATAGAAATGCTCCTGATCGGTGCGGTGAGATCTCTCAACCTTGCCGTTTTGGGCAGGCTTGCCCGGATCAAT
>JAJYFH010000003.1 GCA_021791015.1 bacterium
TCGGGTTCAGGCAACCGAGGAAGGTTTAGCTGATGCGAGAGAAATCTTGGAGTCAAGCTCTCTGGCGGACAGATTTCACAAAGTTGAGAAATACGGCAAAGACAGAAAGCTTGCAGGGGATTTGCTAGACGGGCTTGAAACTATTTTAAGGCGCTCTTTCCTTGATCAGGATGCAGGCGTGGTAGAAAAACTGGAATTATTGGCAAGATCCAGACAATATTTAAACAGAAATTTGTCAGCCAGATTTGTTTTGGAAAATTTAATAATAAGTGTAACCAATTACCAATAATACCAATGTACAGATTCTAAATTGGTCAAATATTCAGCCGGGCAAACTAAGCAAGAATTAGTAAATAAGTATGACTGGTAGTTGGTAGGAGAGAATTAGCAAATGGCAAAAGCGGTAGGAGTACAACTGAGATCGGGAATTAAAATATATGATTTCAAACAGCCTTCCGAGGAAATAAAGATAGGCGATTTTGTATTGGTGGACACCATCCACGACGAAGAAGTGGGCTCGGTAAGGTACATCAATAAGACAGTCAAGCAGACCAAAGATCAGCCGCTTAAAGATATCGTGAAGGTTTTAACTGAGCGAGATACGGAAAGGCTGAGAAGGTTGAAGCTGGACCACAGCGGTTATATCGACATATTTCATAAAAAAGTGGACGATCACAAGCTGGACATGAAGTTTGTGGATTTTGAATTTTCACTCGACGGGGAAAAGGTGACTTTTTACTTTACCGCAGATTCGAGAGTTGATTTCAGGAATCTCGTGAGAGACCTCTCAAGGCAGCTGCAAAAAACAGTTTTGCTTCGTCAGATGGGACAGAGAGATGAGGCCAGAATTCTGGATGGCTTTGGGCCATGCGGAAGACCGATATGCTGCAAGAGTTTCTTGACTCGCTTGGAAAATATTTCAATGGATATGGTGAGGGAGCAATATGAAGGTTCAAGAAATGCCAGTAAAGTCTCAGGCATTTGCGGCAAACTGATGTGCTGCTTGTCATTTGAGCGGGAAAACGGCGGTTCTAAAGATAAGAACTGAAAATGGATAAATATAGATTTAATGAAAACTGAAAATTAAAAATTGGAAATTCAATTATGTGGGAAATCATCACAATTATTATATTGGCGGCAGGCGCCTTTTATCTGGTCAGGCAGGCGAACATGCAACCGGAAAAGGTCCAAGAAAAACCAAAGCCCAAAGTACATGACGAGCCGGGGGAAGAAATTATTCCGGAAGAAGACCTCGAGGATGGCATGGTGCTCGAGAAGGAAGGAGAGATTATCGGAACGGACAAGGAAGACAGAGAAGCTGACAGACTTATATCTGATGCAAACAGTCTGTTTGCCAAAGGGAAAATGAGAGAGGCTGAAAAGCTCTTGATTGAAGCCATAAAAAAAGACAGAAGAAACCCTCATGCGTATTTTGCCCTGGGAAACATTTTCTTTAGCGAGGATAATTTTGAGGATTCTGTGAATGCTTATGAGAAAGCCACAGAGTACGATCCGATGAATGATGTGGCGTTTAATAATCTTGGCCTCAGCCATTACAAAATGAAAGATTACAGAAGCGCGATATCAGCGTTTGAGAAGGCAACAGCCATAAATCCGGATATCAAAAATCGTTATATAAATCTGGCTCTTGCCGCCAGAAAGGACAATAGCGACAAGAAGGCTATTAAAGCCCTTGAGACATTAAATGATTTGGCAGACGAGCCAAACGTAAAGCATATGAAGATGCTCGCTGAAGCATATGAGGCAAATGGTCAGAAAGATAAATTTACCAAAGTTTTGACTCAAATACTTGAAATAGATCCGGAAGATGTCGACGTGAAAAGGAAGTTGGCAAGACAGTAGACGCGAGGCTTTATGATTGACTGAAAGGGCAAAAATGAGTATAATATTTCAGTGATTTTGCCACCTTAGCTCAGTGGTAGAGCAACTGTTTTGTAAACAGTAGGTCGTCGGTTCAAATCCGACAGGTGGCTCCAGGAATTCTCGGCGAGGTACCGAAGCGGTCAAACGGGGCAGACTGTAAATCTGCTGGCATACGCCTTCGGGGGTTCGAATCCCTCCCTCGCCACCAGGGCAAGGTTCTAATCTTTCAGATTAGATCCATGCCCTGGAAGATGGGAGTATGAGAACTCCCACTGAAGACGCCGGAGAAATAAAACAATAGTAACGCAGGCGATCAATCAGGTAAAATATGTTTTGGTGAGGGAAAAAAGACGTGTGGCTGAGCCGCTTCGAATCCCTCCCTCGCCACCATGAGTGCCCACCTAGCTCAGTTGGTAGAGCGCATCCATGGTAAGGATGAGGTCACCGGTTCAATCCCGGTGGTGGGCTCCAGAAATAACATTAAGAAAGGACGATATGGCAAAAAAAGGACCAAGAAAGATTATCAAGCTCGAATGTACAGAGTGCAAGCAGCGAAATTATACAACAATGAAGAATGATCGAAATACAACTGACAAACTTGAGCTGAAGAAATATTGTAAAAAGCAGAGAAAATCAACAGTTCACAAGGAAGTAAAAGCATCCTGATTTTTCGGATGGTTTATAGACGCACCTTGGTATAATATAACCATAGCTAATGGTTCTATATGAAATATGAGTTGAAAAAAGATGCCATCCGGCTGCGCCAAAAAGGGTATTCCTTGAAAGAAATCAGTCAGGAGCTTCAAATATCCAAAAGCACCGCTTCCTTATGGCTTAGAGATGTGGAGCTGGACAAGGCGGCACTTGGTAGATTGAAAACGATTGTCAAGGCAGGGCAGTTGAAAGCGGCCAAAAACAAGAAACTCCGGACCCAGAAAGTTCTTCGGGATTTTTCCGACAACGCCAAAACATTTATTAATAACATCACGGTTGATTGTGATATGGGGAAAGTTTTGTGCGCTGTTATTTACTGGTGTGAAGGCGGTAAATATGATGGCTTTGTTCAATTTACAAATTCTGATCCTAATCTTATCGCAGCTTTTATGAATTTACTGCGCAAAAGCTTCGATATAGACGAAAAGAAGTTGCGAGTATGCATGCATTTGCATGATTACCACAACGAAAATAAGCAGAAATTTTTTTGGGGCAATATAACTTCCATACCTGCTAAACAATTTATGAAGTCATATCGCAAACCAAATACAGGCAGAAGAAGCAGAAAAAAACTATCAAGGGTGTATTATGATAAAATATTATGACGTAAGTGTGGCTAGGGAACTGCCGGCCATTGGCCAGGCATTTTTAGTAAAGTATAGGGGTGTTCGTTAATTGGTTAAACGGCTGCTCTCCAAAAGCAGTCCTGTCGGTTCGAGTCCGACCACCCCTGCCAAAGGACAATTATTATGAATTTCGAAACATGTCAAATAGATGAGGGTAAAATTGTAATTGCTTATTCGGATGAAAATATGAGCATAGGATTTTTGGAAATTAACCCAAATTCTGAATATAAGAAGCACAATCGGCCTTGCGTTGAAACGCTTTTTCAAATAAAAGGAACTGGAACTATGATTTTGTTTGATAAAAATGGGACCTCGGAAGAAATTATTATAAATGAGGGGGATGAACTTGAGATTCCAGCTGGAAAATATCATATCCACGCAAATCAAACTCCAGATGCCTGTGTTCAAATGTGGAAGGCAAAAGGGGACATAAGAGAAATCTTAAATGGTATCAGAAAAGTTAGAAAAAACTGATTGACAAAAAAGCTCAGATTTAGTACAATTTTAAGCACAAAAGCCGAGAGGCTTTTTTAAAATCGTTAAAACCTACCAATGTACGAACAGTACCAATCTTGCGAATAAGTTAAAGAATTTTCAAATTATCACGCAAGCAATTGGTAAGATTAGCACTATTGGTAAATTAGTAGGAGCATGAAGAAGTTATTCAAATATTTTATAGAGTCCAAAAACGAACTTTTAAAGGTTGTTTGGCCGGACAGGAAGACGACTGTCAATATGACGATAGCCGTCGCGGTAGTTTCGCTGGTTGTGGCTGTTTTTCTTGGTGTCGTTGATTATGGCCTCACCAAAGGATTGGCTTTCATTTTAAAGTAACATGCCCTACCAATATACAAATGGTACGAATCTACGAATTAGTTTAGGGGCCAAGGAGAAATTATGAGTCATATTAGCAGATTAGTACGATTGGTAAATTAGTAGGAAGGAGCGAAGCGACGATGACAAAACAAGAATCACAAGAAAGAAACTGGTACGCCATCCACACGTACTCAGGATATGAAGAGAGAGTGGCGGAAAATCTGCGCCAGAGAATAGATTCTCTCGGCCTTTCCGACCTTATCTTTGACGTCATTGTGCCGAAAGAAAAAACGATCGAGATCAGAAACGGCAAAAGGCGAGTGGTCGAGAAGAAAATTTTCCAAGGATACGTCCTGGTAAATATGATTGTTACTGAGCATTCATGGTATGTAGTTCGAAACACCCCGCAAGTAACCGGTTTTATCGGTTCAGGTACCATACCAGTTCCGCTAGCAGAAACAGAAATTAAAAACATTCAGAAGCGAATGGGCGTTGAGGAACCAAAATACAAAATTGATCTTCGAAAAGGTGATTTGGTAAGTATAAATGACGGGCCCTTCAAAGGTTCTGATGCCACTGTTGATGTTGTAGATGAAGAGAAAGGAAAAATCAAAGTGCTAGTGAGCATGTTTGGCAGAGAGACGCCAGTAGAGCTTGATTCATTGCAAGTTAAAAAAATTTAAAGCCTACCAATGTACGAATGGTACCAATCTTGCGAATAAGCTTAAGATTGTAATGTGAAATACGTGAGCAATTGGTAGATTAGTACAAATTGGTAAATTAGTAGGAAGGAGCAAAGCGACGATGGCAAAGAAAATTAAAACCAAAATTAAATTGCAAGTTATAGCAGGGCAGGCAAACCCGGCGCCACCAGTAGGTCCTGCGCTCGGCCAACATGGTCTAAACATCATGGATTTTTGCAATGCTTTTAATGAAAAAACCAAGGAGCAGATGGGGACAAAGCTTCCGGTTGTCATCACGGTTTATGAAGACAGGACATTTGACTTCATAACCAAGCAGCCGCCGGCAGCGGAGCTCATTAAGAAAGAAATTAGCCTGAAAAAGGGTTCTGGTTCCAGTAAAAAGGAAAAAGTAGGGAAGATGACAAAAGATCAGCTAAGGCGTGTCGCCGAGGCTAAGATGGAAGACCTAAACGCTAACGATGTAGATCATGCGATGAATATTATCGCAGGCACAGCAAGGAGCATGGGAGTAGAAGTCGAGAAATAAATTCAGTATAGGATATGTGCAGTATTGCGTATTGAGTATAAATTCCAAGGGCTGTCATTCCGAGCGACTTCGCGGAGCGACGAGTCGGGGAATCCCTTAAGACCTAGTGTAATTAATTTAATGTGGGAGGCATGAAAGCCGCTTGAACCACAAAAGGAGAAAAAATGGCAGAGAAAAAGGAAACCGAAAAAAAAGCCGCAGGAAAAGAAGTAAAAGAAGCCAAAAAACCAGCTGTGAAGAAGGCAGCACCAAAGAAAACTGAAGTTAAAGCCGAGAAAAAGATAAAAAAGGATTCCAACCCCGCTAAGGCTTCGCTGGACAAGAAGGTAAAACTTACGGGTCCGGATAAAAAGCACTCAAAAAAATACAGGCAAGCCAAAGAACTGGTTGAGGCCGGCAAAGAATACTCGGCGAATGAAGCCATGGAGCTTGCAAAAAAGACTTCGGCCACAAAGTTCGATGCGAGTATCGAGATACATGTTCGCCTTGGTGTAAACCCCGTTGCAGCAGATCAGCAAGTCAGGGGAACCGTGGTATTGCCCCATGGCACCGGTAAAACCAAGAAGATTGCTGTGGTATGCGGAACTGACAAAGAAAAAGAGGCCAAAGCAGCCGGCGCGGACAAAGTTGGCGAATCGTTGATTGCTGAAATAGAAAAAGGCAAGCTTGACTTTGATATCCTGGTTGCTACGCCGGACATGATGCCAAAGCTTGGTAAAGTTGGTAAAATTCTAGGAACCAAAGGTTTGATGCCAAATCCAAAGGCCGGAACAGTAACGGCCGAGGTTGGCAATGCCGTCAAGGAGCTAAAGGCCGGTAGGGTTGAATTCAGAGTAGACAAAAACGGCATAGTCCACCAAGTTATCGGAAAAGTTTCATTTGACCAAAAGAAGCTGGAAGAAAATTTTGAAACTTTCCTGGGTGCGCTCAAAAATGCCAAACCAAGCGGCGCCAAAGGGACCTACGTGCTGTCAGTGACCCTTGCAACCACCATGGGACCCGGGATCAAGATTGCAATGTAATTGCAATCAGTATTGGGTATAGAGTATTGTGTATTCGGGGCTGTCATTCCGGACTATTCCTTTAAAATATAATCAGTTGATCCGGAATCCAGAAGTATTAATATAGATTCTGAATCAAGTTTAGAATGACAGAAGGAAGAATAAAATGGCAAAAAAAGAGAAAATTCATTTTGTAATAACCGGCGGAACTATAGACTCTTATTACGAAGGTTCTAAAGATACGGTTGAGGTTCTAGAACATTCAGTAGTCCCAAATTTCATTGAGTCCCTCAACTATATGTCGATGCCGAGTTTACAGAAGTTTGCATGAAGAATTCAAGAGCGCTCACGAAAGGAGATATGCAAAAAGTTTTAGAAACGGTTGAAAACAGTCAATCTCAAAAAATAATTATCACTCATGGCACCTATACAATGACTGATACTGCAGGTCTCCTTAAGGCAAAATTAAAGAGGAATGATCAAGTAATTATTTTAACCGGTTCAATGATCCCCTTAACAGGATTTTCTCCTTCAGATGCGCCATTTAATCTGGGTTTTTCTATGGCAAAATTAGAAGATCTGAAAGAAGGTGTTTATGTGTGCATGAATGGAAGGATCTTTGTACCCGAAGAAGTAATGAAAATGATAAGTGAAGGCAGATTTACATCCATATTTGAACTGGAGCAATAAAAATGGCGGCATATGAAGACTTTCAAAAACTAGATATCCGTGTTGGGAAAATCATTGAAGTGAATGATTTTCCCGAAGCCAGGAATCCTTCCTATAAACTTAGAATCGATTTCGGCGGTGAGACTGGTGTAAAGAAATCCTGCGCTCAACTGACTCAAAACTATTCCAAAGAAGATTTAATGGGCAAGTTGGTTCTTGGCGTAGTAAATTTCCCTCCCAGGCAGATAGGTCCGGCTACGTCAGAAGTGCTGACATTGGGCGTTCCTGACGACAAAGGAAATTGTGTTTTGGCGGTGCCGGATAAAGATGCAGAAATCGGAGGCAAACTTTATTAATACGCCACAAAAACCTGTGGAAAACTAGTATACAAAAAAGAACGGAATTTGACATCCGTTCTTTTTTGATGTGTGGATAATCTCAATGCTTAGTCTTGATTTGTGCTTAAAATGAGCTATTTTTGTGCTTAAATCCCTAGTTCAACAATTAAAGTGGGGCTATAAGTAAAAAAGTCTTTACAAAGTGGTTAAGTGTGGGGTAAAATGGTTGAAAGTGGTGAAAAGTGGGGATTTAAAGAAATGTTTATAGGAGAATACAGACATTCAATAGACGAGAAGGGCAGAATAGCACTTCCGGCAAAGTTCCGGGGCAAGTTGAGCGATGGCGTAGTCATCACAAAAGGCCTCGAGAACGTTCTGGTTGTCTATACCAAGGAAGAATGGGAGAAAATCGCTCCAAAGCTTTCAAGCATGCCCTACACCCAAGCAAACGCCAGAGCGTTTTCCAGAATGGTCCTGTCCGGCGCAAACGATTGCAGCCCTGATAAACAGGGAAGAATAAACATCCCACAAAACCTGCGGGAGTTTGCAAAGTTAAAGACAAATGCGGTCATTGTTGGCGTTTATTCAAGAATTGAGGTTTGGGACACCAAGGAATGGGAAGAGTACAAGCAAAGGGTTGAGAAGGATTCGACACAGATAGCAGAACAGCTCGAATCGCTTGAAATGTAGCACATTAAAAAATGACTAATATCTAATTTCGAATTCCTAAACAAATCCTAAATTAGAAATTAAGAATTATAAATTGATTAGAAATTAGAAATTGCGAATTAGAAATTAAGATAGACTGCACTTTGACAAATTAATAGCAAACTTATCCATACATAGCTGGTAGTAATCACGAACCTAGAGTTGAAAAACTCAAATCTAAACAACATCCATCTCTTAAATTTATCCGGCATCTCGCCGGATGTTCTCAAAAATTTAAGCCCAATAAAATCCTGCTTTTTGTTCTAAAAAACAAAAATAAAAACGAGAACCTAAAAAGTTCTACCCATTTGGTTGCTGCCGGCTACTTATGGAAAAGACACAAGCCGACCAATGTACAAATGGTACGAATCTTACGAATAAATTAGAGAAATAAGGAGTACAAACATAGCAATTAGTAGATTAGTACAATCGGTATATTGGAGCGGAAAGTGAAGCATAAGAGCGTACTTTTACAAGAAGTTTTAGCGCATTTAAGTCCGAAAGAGGGCGAGGTCTTTATCGATGCTACAATAGGCTTTGGCGGCCACGCAGAAGCTATCTTGCGCGCAATCGGTCCCAAAGGCACGTTGCTGGGATTAGATCAAGACCAGGAAGCTGTAGACTGGCTAAAAGCCAATTTAGCGCCGAAATATCCAAACCTAATCATAGAAAAGGCAAATTTCTCACAAATAAGCGAAATTGCTGATAGAAACGGATTAAATCTAGCAAGCGGGATACTAGCCGACATAGGAGTCTCGTCATATCAACTGGACCAACCGGAAAGGGGATTTTCCTTCAGGGAAAACGGCCCGCTGGATATGAGGATGGATAAAGATCAAGAGTTAACGGCTGAGAAGGTTTTGGCGGAGTGCAGCGAACGAGATCTGGTACAAATATTTCAAAACTACGGCGAAGAAAGGCTATCGAAGACCGTTGCAAAAGACATTGTAGCTAGAAGAAAGCAAAATCCGCTTAGAACAACCAAAGATTTGGCGGATCTGGTCGAGCTGGCTTACCAAAGAAAAGGACTTAAAAAGGGCAAAATACATCCGGCAACTCGAGTGTTTCAGGCATTAAGGATTGAGGTAAATGATGAGCTTGGAAGCTTGGAAAAATTTCTTCCACAAGCAATTGATTTACTGGCAACAGACGGAAGGCTTGGGGTGATAATGTTCCACTCGTTGGAAGATCGTATAGTGAAGCAATATTTTCAAAAAGAAGCAAGAGGATGCATCTGCCCGCCGGAGATTCCAAAGTGTCAGTGCGGACACGAGAAAAGGGTAAAAATCCTTACAAAAAAGCCGATAACGGCAAGCAAGGAGGAATTAAATGAAAATCCGAGATCGAGAAGCGCAAAACTAAGAGTGATACAAAAAATAAAATAAAAGCAAACACCTTAAAGGAGGGTGATAAAAACAAAAACAAAAGGAGGAAAGCATGAGAAACAGAAAAAAGAAAAAAGTTTTTAACAAAAGATACAAAAGACAATTCAAGATGGGGAAAGTGGCAATCGGCTTCACGGCAGTCTTTATCATTCTTCCCATATGTATTTTTCTACTGTCGCAAACCAATCAAATGACCATGAAAGGTGACAAAATTGCCAAATTGGAGCAAAAGACGAAAGAATTGTCTGATGAGAACCAGCAGTTAGAAGTGGAGGCGGCGAGGTTAGAATCCATTCAGGGGATACAAAAAGACGTTCCCAAGACCGATATGGTTCCAACCAAACAAGTAGATTATGTGAACTCACAAACAAATGTGGCATTTGATAAATAATGAAATTACAGTTTCGGGTGCCATATGAAAAGCTACCAAAACCTACAAATTCAAAAGAAAAGGATAAAATATCTATTTATCTTCATGGTGATCATATCTGTAGCGATATGTATTCGTTTGTTTCAATTGCAAGTTTTTGAAAACAAGACATATGCTGATGCGGCGAAGCAACAACAATGGTCGCAATACGAAATTAAGCCTAAAAGAGGCACTATTTACGTTAAGGATATGGATGGAAGCCTGTATCCTCTGGCGACCAATGAAACCTTAAATAATGCCTTTGTCGACCTGGCAAACAGTAAGGACCAGGATAAAACAGCCGAAAACTTAGCCAAAATTTTAAATATGAATAAGGGGGATATCCTAAACCTTTTTAGTACGGCGCAATCTAAAAGATATATTCCCATCAAAAAGAAAATCAGCGATGAAGAAACTAAAGCCATTAAAAGCCTAAACGATCCGGCTGTAGGGCTCGAGCCGGAGTCGTGGCGCGTTTACCCTGAAAATGAGCTTGCAAGCCAAGTTCTGGGTTATGTTAACGGTGATGATAACGGCGTTGGTGGGATTGAGGAGTACTTTAATAGCACCTTAAAAGGCACACCGGGTTTATACAAGGCGGAATCGGATTCACTGGGCAACAAGATACTTACAGGACGTGATGTTTCGGTTCCCGCAAAAGATGGCCAAGATATCGTTTTAACAATTAATCGTGACGTTCAGGCTATGGCCGAGAATACCTTAGCCAATGCGATAAAAAAGTATGGTGGAAAATCCGGGTCGATAATTGTCATGGATCCAAAGACGGGTGCGATAATGGCTATGGCAAACAGTCCCACATTTGACCCGAATAAATATAATGATGTTAAGGATTATTCTTTGTTTAAAAATTCAGCTATTAGTAATTTGTATGAACCAGGGTCAATATTTAAGGCAATTACTATGGCAGCCGGGCTTGATACGGGCAAAATAGAACCGGACACCCCCTTTACTGACACTGGAAGCGTAACCTTAGATGGATATACAATTAAAAATGCTCTTTTGAAGGCCTATGGTAAAGTGAATATGACCTTCGTTTTAGAATACTCTTTAAATACTGGGGCATCTTATGTAGAGAAACTTTTAGGTAAAGATCTTTTTTATAATTATGTAAAAAAATTTGGCTTCGGATTACCTACTGGTATTGAAGCTCCTCAGGGAACGGAAGCTGGCGGCATTATAAATTTGCCCGCCGAATCCAATGACCATACTTATGCAACGATGAGTTTTGGGCAAAGTATCGGTGTAACACCTCTCCAAATGATTACCACATATGCAGCAATTGCAAACGGTGGTAAAATGATGGCGCCTTATCTGCTGGATGGAAAGGTTACCAACGGGCACAATATAGGTGGTGGTGATGAAAAGCCGGGGAAACAAGTTATTTCCCAGGAAGCAGCGACAAAGCTTACGCAAATGCTTATTGATACGGTGGATCACGGCGAAGGGCACCTAGCCAAAGTTCCCGGATATAAGGTGGCCGGCAAAACCGGTACGGCCCAGGTGCCTGATCCTAAGGGCGGTTATTATGCCAATAGGGAAATCGGATCATTTATTGGTTTTGCGCCAGCTGAAAATCCGAGGTTCGTAGTTATGGCAAAAATTGACGAACCAAAAAATGTGGATTGGGCAGAACTCTCGGCCGCACCTACAGTTGGAGAGATGCTGCAGAAGCTTCTAAACTATTACCAAGTTCCACCAACGGAGAAATAATGAAAACGGTTGTAAAATACATTTTAAGGCTATCAGCACAGATAGCCTTAAAGAGAAATAAATATAAAATAGTTGCGGTCACGGGCAGTACCGGGAAAACGTCAACAAAAAAGGCTATAAGCCTTGTTTTAAGTTCTAAATATGAAGTTTTAACCGCAGAAGAAGGGTATAATACCGAGTTTGGACTGCCTCTGGCAATACTCCAAATGAAGGTTCCAAAGTCTAAAGCCGGGTGGTTGCCGCTTACAATAATTTCTGTTTCTAGGGCGTTGAGAAAAACAAAGTATGATTATTGCGTTTTAGAGATGGGTGCCGACAAACCGGGTGACATAGAATATCTATTGAGTGTTGTCCAACCAAATATAGCTGTCGTGACGAATGCATCCGGCGTGCATCTCGAGGAGTTTAAAGACATAGATTCAATCGTAAAAGAGAAAGCAAAGATTTTTGCCGGGCTTAAAGAAGGCGACTTTGCAATTTTAAATGCAGATAATAAATACACCAAAAACATGAGCGTACCAAAAGAAGCCGGCGAAATAACATTTGGGAAAAGCTCAAAAGATATACGCATTCTCGGCCAGGAGTTCTCGGAAAAAGGGTCAGTAAACAAATTAAATATTGAAGGCAAGAATGATGCAATAAAAACGCGGGCGCTGGGCGGCCATCTTTTGTATGTTTTTGGCGCCGCGGCAGCTGTCGGTGTGGCGTCAGGCATGAATGTTACGGAAATTATCAAGGGCTTGAACGGATTTATCCCGGTTAAAGGCAGGTTGAATGTCATTGAGGGCATAAATGATTCCACCATCATCGACGATTCATACAATGCAAACCCCGCCTCCATGAAAAACGCCATAGACGCCTTAGCAGATTTTAAGGGTAGGAGAATAGCCGTGTTGGGTACCATGGGAGAACTTGGAGATTACGAAAAAGAAGCTCATGCTGAAATTGGCGCATATTTAATCGGAAAATGTGATATTCTAGTAACGGTGGGTGACACTCCCAGAGAATATCTGGCAGAGACATTTATCCAAAGAGGAGCAAAAAAGGAAAGCGTTTTGAGTTTCAAGGATTCTCTTGAAGCTGGTGGATACCTTAAAGATTTCATCAAAAAAGGCGACGTCATTCTACTGAAAGGATCGCAAAATGCATCCAGGATGGAAAAGGCCGTAAGGGAAATTATGAAAAACCCGGATGATGCCCCAAAGCTTCTATGCAGACAAGGCCCGGAATGGGAAAATAAGTAAATTAATTAAATTATGAGCAGGGAATGAACATAACAAATCCGGAAATGGTACAACAGCTTTTGAAGATAGGTATGCTATCAGGAGCTTCATTTGTCATGGCGCTTTTGATAGCGCCCGTCTTCACACATTTTGCCTATAAATACAAATGGTGGAAGAAAATTAGGGGAACTGATATGAACGGCGATGAAACCCCTGTATTCAACAAACTCCACAAGGAAAAACACAAAAGAAACATACCGACTATGGCAGGCGTGATTATTTGGGGGACGGTGCTTGTTCTAACATTAGCCTTTAATTTAAATAGGGCTCAGACATGGTTGCCGCTCTTTACCATTGGTTCGGTCGGATTGCTCGGAATAGTTGATGATGTTGTAAATATAAAATCTGGTGGAAATGACGTCGGCGGGCTCAAGGCAAAGATAAAAATGTCTTGGCTTCTCATTATCGCGCTTGCCGGTTCTCTGTGGTTTTATTTTAAGCTCGGATACAATGCGATAAATGTTCCTTTTGTCGGCGATGTGCACATTGGCTGGCTATATATCTTGTTGTTTGTCTTAGTTTTTGTGTCAAGCGCTAACGCGGTGAATATCACCGACGGCCTTGATGGCTTATCCGGGGGACTGCTTTCAGCTTCTTTTTTGACCTTTCTAATAATTGCTTTTTTCCAGGGCAACTACGGTATAGCCGCTTTTTGCGGAACTCTTATCGGCGCTATCCTTGCATACACTTGGTTCAATGTCTATCCAGCCAGATTTTTCATGGGTGATACGGGGGCGGTGTCATTGGGGGCGACGCTTGGAGTGGTCGCAATGCTTACCAACTCAGTTCTTGTATTGCCGATAATAGGCTTTGTGTTTGTTGTTGAAACATTGTCGGTAATTTTACAGATTTTCGCGAAGAAAGCTTGGGGCACAAAGATATTTTTGTCGACTCCCATCCATCATCATTTTGAAGCCAAAGGTTGGCCGGAAACAAAGGTCACTATGAGATTTTGGATCATAGGAGCCATAGCCTGCGTTTTAGGATTAGTTTTAAGATTTATTTACGGTTAAATGAGTAATTTTTCAAAGGCGCATTTAAGAAAAAGATCACCAAACTTTAGCTTATTTATTGTTATAGTCCTGCTTGTGATATTGGGCATTGTCTTTCTGAGTTCTGCTTCAAGTGTTATCAGCTTTCAGGAATATGGCGACTCAAGGTACATGTTTTTGAAACAGGTGTTTGGAATCATTCTTGGGTTTGGATTGATGGGGGTTTTTTACAAGATTGATGTGAGATTTTGGAAGAGGATTGCTTTTCCGTTGATGGTCATTACTTTAATATCGCTCGTTGCTGTCTTGATCCCCCATATCGGAGTAGCGCATGGCGGGGCAAGAAGGTGGATTGATTTAGGCCCGATACAGATTCAGCCTTCGGACTTTCTGAAATTTTCCGCCATTGTTTATTTAGCAAGTTTATTCGAAAAGAAAGGGCGTGAAGTTCGTGATTTTATGCATGGAACACTTCCATTTTTGATCTTATTAGGTGTAATGGTTCTTCTGGTCATGGCCCAGCCTGATATGGGTACCCTCTTGGTGGTGATTGTAATCGCCATAACAATGTATTTTGTTTCTGGTGCAAAAGCAAGCCACCTTCTGGGTATTGGTGCGGCGGGTATAGTGGGGCTTTTGGCGCTCATTAAGATATCACCGTACAGAATGCAAAGATTTCTGGTATTTCTAAATCCAAGCGCTTATTCAAATCACGCTGTCGGCTATCAAACCAAACAAGCGCTAATTGCCATTGGATCGGGTGGGCTGATTGGTCGAGGGTTTGGTCAATCTTTGCAAAAATATAGGTATTTACCTGAAGCAGCCACAGATTCAATATTTGCCATAATAGGAGAAGAAAAGGGCGTTATCGGCACAGTGGGAATTTGTTTCTTATTTGCGGCATTCGGTTTTTTGGGCTATAAAATTGCACAAAATGCTCGTGATGCATACACTAGACTGTTGGCAGTAGGCATCACTAGTTGGATAGTTTTTCAGGCAATTCTAAACATTTGTGCTGCCCTGTCCTTAGTGCCCCTCACGGGTGTCACTTTGCCATTTATTAGCTTTGGCGGTACGTCAATAGTACTAGCTATAGCATCTTCAGGAATTTTATTGAATATCTCATCTAATGCTCAAGAAAGGACCGAAAATGAAAATAATCCTGGTAGGCGGGGGGACAGGCGGTCACGTTACGCCGCTCTTGGCAATCACTCGCGCACTAAAAGATAAAAATAAAAACATAGAAATTTTGTTTGTGGGCTCAAAGGGAGGGATAGAAGAAAAGCTCATGCCGCAAGCAAATATTCCTATTTTATCTATCAGAAGCGGCAAGTTTAGGCGGTATCACAAGAATAAAATACTAAATATTATTGATCCGACAACTATATTTAAAAATATCAAAGACCTATCAAGGTTTATCTTTGGTATTTTTGACTCCTTAAAAATTATTAAGAATGAAGATCCGGATATGGTTTTTCTGAAGGGTGGATATGTGTCGCTGCCTTTTGGTATCGCTTGCCGCATCAAGAAAGTTCCCTACTTTATCCATGAGTGCGATGTCATTCCCGGTCTTGCAAATCGGTTGCTTTTAAAAGGTTCGGAGAAAATATTTGTTGCCTTTCCGGTTGATAATTATAATGCAATGCCTCAAGAAAGATTAATTTACTCGGGCAATCCGATAAGAAAGGATATAGTCTCTGGCGATGCAGAGAAAGCAAGAGCAGCTTTCGGTTTGGATAGTAAATTAAAGACGGTTCTAGTCATTGGGGGAAGCCAGGGCTCTCATATTATCAACGAGCTGGTCGCTGAAGCACTCGAAAAGTACTTAGAGAAATTCCAAGTCATCCACATTGCCGGTGAATATGATTTTGACTGGCTGGAATATAAGTCAAAGAATCTAGAGAACAAGGATAGGTATAAGCTCTTTACGTTTCTTGCTGGGGATTTGAAAGATGCTTTTGCCGTTTCGGACATAATCATCACTAGAGCCGGAAATAATGTATTGACTGAGGTGGCGGCCACCAAAAAGCCTGCAATTGTTATACCTCTTGAATCTTCAACTAATGATCATCAATTGGCAAATGCCAAGGCTTATACCAGAGAAGGTGCTGCTTATCTTATGCTTCAAAGCCATCTTGATCCCAAGAAACTTTTCAAGGAAACGGAAAGACTATTGAATGATTCAGAGGAGCTGAAATTTCTATCCGAAAAGGTTGCGGGGTTTTATAAAGAGGACTCTGCTGATATAATTGCTGATAATTTAATCGCATTCTATAAAGATACTTTGAAAGAAGAGGGAAAAGGTGAAAAGAAGCGTTCCGAAAAGAGCCGACAGAACAAAGGCAGCACAGAATAAACTCGTTTACAAGAGAACAGAAATCGACTCCCCTAACGATTTCGATTTCAATAAAATATTTTATGTCTTGGCGGGCCTTTTCGTTTTAGGGATTTTATACCTAATGTTTTTTTCGGGCGCCTTTACCATAAATAGTGTTAAGGTAGAGGGCGCAAAAGAGATAGATTCCGGAGTTATTCATGCAATGATTGATAAAAAAATGGATAGCGAGCTTGTTCAGAAAAATATCTTCTTGTTTGACACCGACTCACTTGTCCAGGAAATGAAAAAGGATTATTCATTAAAAAAATTAAAAATACAGAAAGAATACCCCAAAGGCATAAAGGTCACGATAGAAGAATACGCGTCCGAGATGCAATGGATGAGCGGCGGGAAATATTATTTAATTGATGAAAAGGGAAAGGCTGCCGCCGTTCTTGATAAAAAAAGAGAAAACCTGCCAATAGTTACGGATAAAAAGAATTTACCTATTGAAATAGGGAAGAGCCTAGTGACCACTGATTTTATTAATTTTATAAAATTTATCAATGGGAATTTTTCTGCGGCAACTCACATGCAGGTAACAAAAATAGAAGTAAATGAAAATTTTAACGAGGTGAATGTTTATACGAGCGCTGGTTTTTATGTAGTTTTTGATACGACCAGGGATCCTGCAAATGAGCTAAACAATCTAGTGACTGCTCTGGGCAGCAATGAGATTAAATCCCGCAAAAAGCTTACATATCTCGATATGAGAATAAAAAACCGGGTATTCTATAAGTAGATAGCGGACACCTGGACCAACTTCTAAAGAGTCGTAGAAGATACATTGTGCGACATGACATCAAACGCTCTACTATAGTCTCTTTTACTCTAAATTGAGACGATAGATTAGTAAACTTTAATGCTTTTCAAAACTAAGACATGGCCTTAGTGTCGGGGTACCGGGTAATATGAATAATATTTATTATTCATATTATAGTGATTGCCTTGTGCTTTGAGTTCTGGTATCATCATTCCCCTTTTTAAAACCAGGAATAGGGGAAGAGGTGTGTGCTTTACTTCTTCTGATCGGGATTAATAGAAACAGATTGTTTCAGAGCGGGCTCTGCTCCCCTTTCAACTATTACAATTTTTTCATTTGGCTGAATTTCTTTTAAATTCAGAAATTCCTCTTTTGTGATTTTCCTTACGTTCTCTTCTTCTATTTCTACCGTTGGTTTGATTACAGGTTTAAATTGTGGAGTTATCGGGCTTATGTTTCTTCTTGGGTTCTGTGAAGTGTTGGTCTGATTCTGCGGCCTTTGATTGGCCGTGATCTTCTCTTCTGACCTTTTTATAGAAGGGCTCTTTAGGATTGGCCGGATTGTTTTCGGGGTTCCTCCTCTGTTCTCCTCAATGTTAGGTTTTTGGGGCAATGGGCTTAAGGGATTTATCTTTTTCAATATAGGCCCCTGGGTTTGGTTGGGTAGATTTTCCGCTTTAATATTTGCACCAGCATTCAAACTGTTGTTTGCGGTATCTTGTGCGGAGGTTTCTGGACCGGGGGTTATTTCTTCCTTCTTTGGTATTCCCACTGTCCTATTTTGTTCCGTATTATGTATTGCTGGCGACGGTTTGATCTCGGGCTTGTGCTCTACCTTTTTTGCTAACGGCGATGGCTGGGGAGTCTCTTTTGCGCTCTCGCTAACCTTAAGATTTGTCGGAAGTACGGGATTAGCTGGTTTTTCCTTGGGTTTTGTGAGCTTTTGGATAATTCTCTTTAACTCCTCCGGATCGACACTCTGTTTTATGGGTACCGGCTTTTTTGTCTCCTCTTTCTTACTATCGTACCTTGTTTGCCGTTGGCTTTCTATTTTCTTTTTCTCATCCAATTTTTTAGGCGTCTCACCTTTTTCTAATTGGTTATTTGTCATCTCAAACTTTGAGGTTTTTTGCTTATCGATTCTCGCCTCGACATCGACATTTTCCATATTAGACCACTTCATAATCTTTTCTTCTATCACTTCCCTTTTTGTGCCATAACGCTCGCGGGAAAATTCAATAATTTTTTGGGTGCTATCTTCGGTAACTTCCGGCACATCAAGCGTTCTGGCGCTGAAGGGCACGCTGGTTACGCCGTCGATAAGCATGCTGATATACAAATGGCGATTATCGAGGTTTATAATATCATTTTTTTCAAAAACAGGGCTAAATTCCTTTTCCAAGAATCCGGCATCTGTCGCGCCGACTCTAAAGGATATAAGCGTGCCGACATTGCCAAAAACCGCATCACGCACCGTTTCCTCCATCTGGGCAATGTATTGGTTTGCCACAGTGAGGTCGAGTTTGTATTTTCTTGCCTCTGATAGGATGGTTGCAAAGGATTCTGTGGCAAAATTCTGAAACTCATCAACATAAAGATAGAAGTCATTTCTCTCCTCTTCACTTAACTTGGATCTGCCCATGGCGGCCAACTGGATTTTTGTAATAATCATAGAACCTAAAAGCGCCGAATTGTCTTCACCAATTTTTCCGGTTGACAGATCAACGAGTAGAATCTTTTGGCTGTCCATCGCTTCACGCAAGTTAATTGTGCTCTTCTTCTGTCCGACTATGTTTCTGATTACTGGTGAAGCGGTAAATTGGCCCACTTTATTTAATATCGGGGCGACCGCCTCGGTGGCAAACCTGTCATTATAAGTCGAAAATTCCTTCAACCAGAAAGTTTTTACAACAGGGTCTTCGACCATTGTTACTATTTTTTTACGATAATCTTTGTCGGTCAGCATTCTCACGACATCAAGCATGGTGGCTTCGGGCGAGTATGAAAGCGCCAAAATGGTGTAGCGCATCACATATTCAAGCCTTGGACCCCAGCTGTATCCAAAAAGCCTTTTGAATACAGACACAAAGCCACTGGCCGTTTCCTCGCGAAGTTCGGGGGTGGTTTCCAGCGGGTTAAAGCCTATGGGGAAATCTTTGTCGGCGGGGTTGAAATAAATAACATCACTAATTCTATGGGCCGGAATATGCTTCATGACATTTTGGACCGTTTCCCCATGCGGGTCTACTATGCCGACACCCTCTCCGTTTTTAATGTCTGAGATAGCAAGCAGTTCCAAGAGCTTTGATTTACCTACACCGGATTTACCGATTATGTACATGTGCCTTCGGCGGTCATCTCTCTTAATGCCAAAAGTTCTCGGTTGTCCTCGAAATGTTGTCTCAGCAAAAATGGTCAGATCTTTGCTGCTCTCATCCAGTTTGTACGGAAGATTAGCGGGCGGTTCTCCTTTCTTTGAAGAAGTCCAAACAATGTTTGGTGTTTCCACGGACGCATGCGGCAGATGGTATAGGCTGGCGACTTCCTCTATATTTAATATAAATCCTTTGTCGGTAAAAAGCCTGGAACGGTATTCTTCTAAAACCTCATTGCCCGTTTTTATCTTTGAAATCCGAAAGCCGTTTGCCAGCGTTGTATTAAACTGCTTAAATGCCCCGGCAGTAATTCTTAGATGCTGCCTTGCCTCTTCTCTGGATTTAGCCAAATACATAATTCTTATTTTAACTTGGTATCCAAGCTTATTTGCCTTTTCTTCAAGGCATGCGAGAGCTGTTTCGGTATTATGTGATATTTGCTTCTGGCTGCCGCCTCCCTTTGTCTCTTCTGCCGGCATAATGGCGCTAAACACTCCATTTAAGATTGTTGCCGGCAAAGAAAGCAAGTGGTGCAGAATGGCGTCCTTTGAAAATACTTTGGGGCTGCCGCCGTTTTTCAGGCTTTCCGCATATGCCAATCCCTTGTTTCTCCAGGTATCTGAAACAGGCCTGGTCAAAATCTGGATCCACATTTTTTCAGATTTGTTCTCAATTTTCGACAAGGCACCTGTAATACCGGCCAGAGGATCAACTTCAAAACTGACAAAGGTCTTTATGGGGAAATAGTCGGGCCTTACAAGTTTGAGTTCGCAACCGGCGACACAGTCATCTGTTCCATCATGATCAATGTCGAGCTTTCTTGAGTAATCTTCCACCTTCGAGATTTCTGCAGTAGGATATTGCGCATAAATCTGCCCTTCCACAAAATTTTGCAAGTGTTTTGGAGTCCAAACATAAAACTTAATGCTTTCCGAGTCAGCAACCATCTCAAAACTGATGTGTTCCTGAATACTGCCTTCCTTTTTGATCTCTGCTGCGGGTTTAAGGATGCTATGAAGGCTGGCAAACATCATCTCGGCCGATGTCGGTCCTTTCTCGCTGTTTTTAGGTATTTTTACCCAGAGAACCACGCTTTCAAGGTTACCGACCCATTTGCTTTTTCTGAAATTCTGGAAAGCGAGCAGGCCAATAACGGGGACGATTACCCACCATGTCCACATGAGTAACTGGAAAATGCCTTTTAGAATGTATATTAAGATTTCAAACATAATTTTAGTAAATTAGGTACTTAGTTACTTAGTTAATTAGGCCTTTCCTAGTTACCTAATCCCTATCTTAGTCTGCCAATGTATAAGTTGCTCGGGACACTCTTTTGAATGAGTTCTTTTGCAAGTTCAAAATTATAGTCGTGTCTTTTACTATCCTGTGTTTCTTGACATGTTCTATGATTTCATTCTTGTGCATTGGCGCGCCGTTGTCTTTTAAGATCTGTTTTATAACATCTTCAACCACACCGGGCCTGTAACCCCATTCCGAAAGCGCGTAGATGCCGCGGCCGATCAAAACGAAGCGGTCATCACGAATGAGCTCATTATGCACTGCCTGTTTTGTAACGGGTCGCTTTTGCAGTCTGTGTTGCAGTATCTTTTCTGTGATATTGCTATAATGCAGAGGTTTTTTGTGAGCTTTCATTATTAGATAAGTTTTGTCGCGAATGCTTTTCGGATTTACCTCTCTCCATGTGATAAGCCCCCACTTTTTGTCATCTGTCTGCAAAACGTTTTTCTTGACCCACATGAGCGATTCAATAACCTCTTTTCCTTCGCCGGTTATATTTGCTATCTCTGCATCCGACATAACCTTCCTTTTCTGTTCTAATATGTCGTCAACTTGTTTTGAAAGAGTTTGAAGTTTTTGCCGGTTAGTTTTCTTCATTGCCCAAAATGCCCTATTTTCGTTATTCTCGCTGGATCTGGCGAGTGTCTCATCAAGGACCACAAGAAACAAAAATGAGTTTATTTCCTTTAGCTCTTGCTGTTTTGTGTCAATAAATATAGATACGAGGCGTTCTTCGTTTAAAAATCCGCCCGAGTTTTCAATGGCTAGCCTTAACTCGTTATGGAAACCGCTAATGCCTTCAATTTTTTCGGTGGCTTTTTCCAGTTTTGCGAGAGCCGCCTTTTCAATCTGTCTTACTCTTTCCCTTGTGATGCCAAGCTTCTTGCCAATAGACTCAAGAGTTTTAGGATTTTTACCATTTAAGCCGTAACGGCTTGTTAAAACCTCACGATCCCTATCTTTTCTCAAATATTCTTTTCTCAATATCAAAGCAACCTTTGCTTCAAAGTTTTGGTTCGAAATCTTATCTTTTGCAGTTGTACCTGTTTGTGTCATGTTTGATCTATCAAATTATGTTTAATTATAGCACAACTAAACTATTGTGTCAATCATTTTTCGGTGGAAAAATATCCGGGGTCCAGACATCTTGGACACTTTTAACCAAATAATTAAGAATTGAAAGGAGCTAAAAGTGAGTATCAAGATGACAGAAGAACAATTAAAGATTTATGGAGCCAGGTTAAGACTGG
>JAJYFH010000004.1 GCA_021791015.1 bacterium
ACATTATTACAAAAAAGGCGTAAAAGCCAGGAAAGGAATCGAATCATGAAGGAAAAGATGAAAATGTTAGGGAAAAATTGGGTGTATGCGCTCGGAATTGTTCTGATTGCCGCATTCGCGCTTTTGTCTGCCAGCTCAAACAAGGTTTTAGAGATGCGGGCGAAGTCAGAGCAGGCAAACAGCACGCAAACAACACAAACCACAAAGAGCGGCACCGGAAGCCAGGTGGCCGCAAGCGGCGCAGCCAAAACCACCAGCACGACCAAGCCGAGCGCTCAAAACGCGCCGGCGCAGACAAACGATGAGAGCAAAACCACTACCACAACGACACAGGCGGCAGCTGCCGGAAACAAGCAGACGGTTTCTGTTGCAAAAGACGCGGTTGCCCAAACCGCTACCGTAAAAATTGACGGGCTTGGGAGCTATAGCGTGCCGTTAAAAAGCGGTGATACGGGATTTGATATCTTGGGCAGGGCGTCCAGCCAAAATGGATTCCCGATAGACTACAAAATGTATTCCTTTGGTCCGATGATTACAAAAATAGGCAGCATTGCCGCTGAAGACCACGTAACTTGGGGAACCTACTGGGCGCTGTACTACAACGGCGCATATTCAGATGTCGGCGCGGGAGATTTAAAAATAAACAATAATGACGTAACCGAATGGAGGCTCGAGACATGGTAAAAAAAGAAAAGTTATTATCACTGATTGACGAGAATATCATCGCAATACTTCTGGTAGTGCTGGCGGTATTCACAAGACTGATTCCCCACCCCGCAAACTTTGCCGCTGTCGGCGCGGTGGCGCTTTTCTCGGGGACTTATCTGAATAAAAAATACGCCCTCTGGCTGCCTCTTGCCGCCATGATGGTATCGGATGCCATAATTGGCTTACACAACTTAATATTTTTTACCTGGGGAAGTTTCATATTGATCTCATTTATCGGACTCTGGGTTCGGGGCAGAAAAAATGTCAAAAATGTTGTGTTTGGCACTTTGACCGGTTCGCTGCTTTTCTACTTCATTACAAATGGCGCCGTGTGGGCATTTACCCCGCTTTACGCAAAAACATTTCAAGGAATGCTGGAATGCTACGTAATGGGGCTGCCGTTCTTCCGCGGCACCGTGCTTGGGGACTTTTTCTACGTCGGCGTGCTTTTTGGCGGTTATGAAGCCGTCAGATACTTCCTGCCCCAGCTAAAGGAGAGATTGTCAGCCGTCAAAGTACGAGCTTAATAAACTGAAATAATTGTAAAATCGCCCGTTATCCATGTCTCCATGTCGTGTTAGATTTAATCTAATATAAAGAAAAGTTTCGCATTATCCCTTCTGTCATTCCCGCGCAGGCGGGAATCCAGTCTGATTAGATTCCCGCCTGCGCGGGAATGACAAGGCAATTGCGCATAATCAATCTTAAGTGCGAAACTTGTATAAAAGAAAGGAGGCAGCAAATGCTTAGCGACAAAAAAGTTTATGCCGTGATGACGGCAACAGATCTGGAAAGAGCCAAAAAATTCTACACTGAAAACCTTAGCTTAAAGCTTACAAAAGAGGACGATTGGTCCTTTTCGGTTGAAGCCGGCGGCGGTACGGCCATTTACATCTACCTGAAAGATGAGGCTCCAAAAGCGGAAAATACCCAAGTCAGCTTTAAAGTTAGCGACATAGAAAGCGAAGTGGAGGATTTAACCGGTAAGGGTGTGGCATTCGAACATTACGATATGCCGGAAATGGGGATCAAAACAAACGACAAAGGCATAGCAGAAATGGGTGGCGTGAAATCTGCCTGGTTTAAGGACACTGAAGGAAACATTTTAGGCCTCAACCAAATGTAGGATTTTTCTTCTGGGTGAGGATTAGGCAAGCCTATCACTACCAGGTGTGTCAATATAAACATACACCTGGTGTGTGTTGAGTAGAGACACTTGGTTTTAAAGAGGCGATAAGGCGGGCTTAAGAGCGATTTAGGACGATTCGGGTAGTGCCGCAAAACAATTGCTGGCATAATCTTTTTGTTTTGTGCTATTATTTATTTAATAATTCTCGGGGGGCATTTTGAAGAAAAACAAAGCCATCAAAATATTCCTGCTAATGTTTGTTGTGGTTAATCTTGCCGGGGGCTCCTTTATAGGCATCCGTGAATACATGCAAGACAAGGAATATCAAAATGCTTACAACCAGTACAACCAAATGGTCAAGGGCGCCTATGATAGCAAGGAGACGCACCGATTGTCCTATGTCGAGGAATTGCTTATCGCCGCGATTGCCATAGGCATTGGCGGGGCAACATACTCTATTTTGGTGCGGAGAAGGGCAAAAATGAGGCATTCCTTCAAAACTCCCAAAAAGCCGATGAAGTTGAAATAGATACTCTGAAGGCCGCGGGTCCCTCCCATTCTTGTCATTCCGACCTGTCCGTCCGGCAGGCGGGCCGCCGCCACGTTAGTGGAAAGCGGAGGAATCCCTTTTTGTCAATTTTTATTTTTCATTGAATTTTTAAGTATCAATTTTTTAAACATTTGCAACATTAAATCATTGTTTCATTTACTGGAAATTGTGAATTGGAAATTGAAAATTATTATGAGGGATTCCTCGGCTCGTCGTTCGGTAACCGCAGGATCGCTCGGAATGACGGGAAATTTAAAGGGTGACTTGCCGGCACTCTCAAATGTGCTAAAATAAAGCTATGCTTATGAGAGTTTTCACGCAAGGCGACGGTCCGGAGGCGCGCGAGGCAAAAGATTTAGCCGCCAGAATAAAAGACGACTATGGGGTGCATGTCGAATTTTTAGACACAGAAGACCGAAACGGCAAGGAAGTGGCGGAAGTGTATGACATCTACACAACCCCGTCATTTCTCATCACGACAGACGAGGGGGTAGTCTTGGACTCTTGGATCGGTAAGATTCCGGCCGAGTTTGAGCTGAAAGGAGTATTGAGCGCGTGAGCCAAACATTTTTATTTAACTTGGTAGACTTTATATCCTCTGCTCTGTTTGTTTTAATATTTGTACGGGTGATACTTTCCTGGATACCGAGCGCGAGAAATTCCATAACGCAATTTGTCTGGGACATAACCGAGCCGATACTTAAGCCATTTCGCATATTCAATCCCAAAAGCTCGCCCATAGACTTTTCTCCGATAATCGTAATCTTTGCAATAGAGATTTTAAAAAATATAATTGAAAGGTTTATTTAAAAGGAAGGAAAAAATATGAACCCGGAAATGCAAGAGAGGCAAAGTAGCGAGGAATTGGCAAATATATACCTTGCCATCGAGAACGATTCATCTACGGACCCTGAGAAGTTGACCGAAAGGAAAGATGAGATATTAAGACAATTGTCAGCCAGAATGCCGGGTGAAACCGAGATTGAGAGAGAAGGCTTGGCAGCTGATTACATAGAACAACTGAAACAAAGACAAAGCTCAGATTTGGAGCAAGCCGCTTAACTATTAACCTAAACAAAACAGAGAGGAGTAAGAATTATGAATCCAGAGGGAACAATGGGAACTCCGGAAGAGGAAATTCCATTAACGATGGTGGGAAAAAGTCCAGAAGAGTGGGCCAAGACCAAGAGAAAGATGATGGGTGAAATTGATGAAACCCCAGGAGATAACCATGGAGAACGAGCGGAAAACTACCTCAAAGGCCTAAATGAAAAAAGCGGCACAGAAGGACAAGAGAAAGCCGCTTAGATTATGAAAATACAGGTGAAGGTAAAAACTGGCGCAAGGGAAGATTGTGTCAGTTCTGATGAAGGAAGCAATATTTATATGGTTTCTGTGAAAGCGCGGCCGATTGAAGGCAAGGCAAATGCTGCAGTACTCAAATTATTGGCCGAGCATTTCAATGTGCCAAAATCACAGGTAAATCTGGCAACCGGCCAAAAGTCAAAGATTAAGATATTTGAAATTCTTGATTGAAATATTCAACAACTTTCGGGGGCCAAAGCGAGACGCCAATCTCTGAGCAAAGGGATTTTACCTTGTCTTTTTCAATAAATTTAACATCCGAGAGGTCATCGCCAGCTTTTAGATTGTCATGCAAAGCCCTGCATAGATACCATCTGGCCCGCATTTTGTTTTCCTCTACTTGCCTTTCTTCTATGAATTCAATTACCTCGACTTCAAGTCCGGCCTCTTCCTCTAGCTCTCTCACAATTGCCTTTTCGTGAGTTTCATCATCTCGAACTGTGCCACCCGGTATATGCCAATGTTCACTTAAAGGATGTCCTGGCTTTTTTATCTTTTTTCCAACCAAAACCTTTCCCTCATATTCAACTATAGCCACAACAGCTCTGCCATATTCCATAAAATCATTATAGCAAGAATTTGTGTTAAAATAATAATTATGAATGAATCGAGCGAAAAATATATTCCCACAGAAGAACAAATCCAAATGCAGGAGGATTTCTTTTCTGAGAATAAGGAAGCGCAGAAGAAAATCATAGAGGAAGAGTGCGAGGAAGCCTACTTTCTTAATGCTGCACTCGACCATTTCCAGGAAACCAGAAAAGCGCTTGCCGTAAATGAAATAGAGCAAGGTAGGTTCCCTAACGATCTTTTTATTGAAAGGCAGCTGGAAATAGCCAGGAGAATAGAAGAAAAAGAGAAAGACCCTGAGACGAAAGAAAATTTTGAGTTAGCTGTGGCAAGTATCAAAGAGGCATTTCCCGAATATGCTGGTAGGCTTGGCTTGAAAGATATGTTGCATTTTATTTCTGCAGAGGAATTTAGAGCTATGCTGGCTCCGGATGACGAAAAAGTCAGACCGGCTGCCGCTAACGTGCCAATACGACTTGTTTACTTCATTGAAGATTTCCTAAAAGAATCCGAGGGGCATCATTCTGTTCATGCGCTGGATCATGAATTTCTTCATATGATAAGTTTTCGAAAGGGCAGACTAGACAGCGGGGCTAAGGATAATCATCTTCATTACCATATTTCCACGGGGATTGAAGAAGCCGAGCTGAATTTGCAAAGAACTACTGAAAATAAGACTATCGTACTCTCACAAACTTTAAAGGATGAGCAACTGAATGAGTTTCTTACTGACTATTTTGCAGCCGAAGCTCTTATGAGGTATGCAGAAAAGCATGCTGATAAAAAAGATAAGATTCAAGATATCCTTGAGAAGTCAAATGTGCTACCCATTCATGAGGTAATCAAAAAAATTGGTGAAAAAGTTGGTTATGAGATTTTAGAAAAGGCTTATTTTGAAGGAGGAAAAGAAAGACTCGTTGATAGGTTTGGTCAGGAATCATTTGAAGAATTTTCCAATCTGCTTGAAGAAGCGATTGCAAAAGAGGATGATGAAGCAGGTGTGAAATTGCTTGACTTTCTTGATAAATTTTAAGAAATTGACCAGTCGTGCTAAAGAAAGTATAATATTCGTGCCTGGATAGGCACAATTTTATTTTTTTCTTGCAAGGTCGAACCTTGTGAGTACTTGTCATCCTGAATTTGATTCAGGATCCAGACTTATTTTATAGATTCCGGATCCCCGCCTGCCGGACGGGCAGGAAGTCCGGAATGACAGAAAAGAGCTTATGATAAAATTTGAAAAGGTAAATCCAAATCCAAACGTAACCGAAACCGAAGAAAAGGTTCTGGATTTTTGGGAGAAGGATAAAATATTTGAAAAGTCACTGAAAAAAAAATCCTCAAAAGGAAACTATATTTTTTATGATGGCCCGCCGTTTATCACCGGGCTCCCGCATTATGCCACTCTTCTCCCAAGCATTGCCAAAGATGTGGTGCCTAGATACTGGACAATGAGAGGATATCATGTCGACCGAAACTGGGGCTGGGATTGTCATGGACTTCCGGCCGAAAACAGGGTTGAGGAAGAGCTTGAGCTAAAAAATAAGAAAGATATTGAAAAACTTGGAGTAGGTAAATTCGTCGATGCTTGCCGTACATATGTCAGCGAATCTTCGTCGCAATGGAAGTGGTACATTGACCGGATTGGTCGATGGGTAGACATGGAGCATCCATATCGCACCATGGACCCGGATTTCATGGAAAGCGTCATTTGGGCGTTTAAAAAACTTTATGACAAAGGATTAATCTATGAAGGATATCGTACTTCGCTTCATTGTTCGAGGTGTGCAACGCCGCTCTCAAAATTCGAAATAACGATGGATGCCGGTTGTTACCGGGACGTGACAGATGAGACTGTGATTGTAAAGTTTCATCTGAAACCGGGACAGAAATGGGCGAAGGGTAAATATGAGACTAAGGATTCAGTTTATATGCTTGCGTGGACGACAACTCCGTGGACATTGCCCGGTAACCTGGCGCTCGCAGTAGGCGAAAATGTTAGATATACTGCTCTTCGAATAAAAGGTATTAAGGAATTGCTAATTCTAGCAAGCGATCGAATTAAAGATGTTGTAAAAGATGTAAAAATCGAAATTGTTCATGATGACATTACCGGCAAAGATCTTGTTGGGTTAGAATATGAACCGATTTTTGGCTTAAATAATAAAGAAATTGATTCAAATGACAATGCGTACAAAGTTTATGGCGCAGACTTTGTGACCACAGAGGATGGCACGGGCATTGTTCACATTGCGCCGAACTTCGGCGAAGAAGATTTCGAACTCGGCAAAAAATACAGTTTACCTCTAGTTGACTTAATGGATGAAAACGGCACTTACGCAGATAAAGCCGGCGAGTGGTCGGGGCACTATTTCAAGAAGGCAAATTCAAAGGTTCTAGATTTAATTAAGGCAAAAGGAATTCTCTTTTCTTCATTTGAGTACACTCATCCTTATCCTTTCTGTTATCGTTGCAACACACCGCTGATATACAAAACTCAAGAATCTTGGTACATGAAAATTTCTGAGCTGCGAGACAAACTAATCAAAACGAATGAGGGAATAAACTGGGTACCAGGATATTTCAAAGAAGGAAGATTCAAGTACAACATCGAGAATGCGCCGGATTGGTCTATTTCAAGGTCAAGATACTGGGGCTCACCGATTCCGGTCTGGAGATGTGAGAAGTGTCCGGAAATCAAAGTTGTTGGCTCGATCGATGAAATCAAGAAATTATCAGGAAAAGATATTAAAGACTTGCATCGACCGGGGATTGACCAAATTGAATTTAAGTGCGAAGGGTGTTCGGGAGTAATGAAGAGAGTTCCTGAAGTTTTGGATTGCTGGTTTGAGTCGGGTGCTATGCCATTTGCGCAGTTCCACTACCCGTTTCAGAAAAAGGAAGATTGGAAAAACCTTTTTCCAGCTGACTACATCGTTGAATACACGGGGCAGCTTCGCGGTTGGTTCTACTACTTGCATGTTTTGGGAAATGCTCTTTTTGACTCAATCGCCTTCAAAAACGTAGTTGTAACTGGAGTGTTAGCCGGCACTGATGGTCGAAAGATGAGTAAATCCTATGGGAATTATCCTGATCCGAAGTTAGTGCTGGAAAAATATGGTGCCGATGTTCTCAGATTTTACTTTATGGCAAGTCCAATCATGTCTGGCGACGATATGTCACTTTCTGAGGATGAGCTGTCACAGATCAAAAAAGGGATGTATAGGATGCTCTGGAGTTCGTACTCATTCTTTGTGCTGTATGCCGACATTGACAAATTCCAACCCAAAAGAAACGCCACCAAATCAAAAAACGTTCTAGACCAATGGATAATTTCTGAATTAAATGAGCTAACAAACGAAGTAAACAAATGGATGGAAAAATACGAAATTAATCAAGCGGCAAGGCTTTTTCCGAAATTCATCGATGATTTATCGAACTGGTATATCAGAAGAAGCAGGAAGCGATTTTGGAAGAGCGAGAATGATACGGACAAGGAAAATGCCTATCAGACACTCTATGATGTTTTGACGACCCTGGTGAAGCTGATGGCGCCGTTTACCCCGTTTATCACCGAAGAGATTTACCGGAATCTGACCGGCGAGGAGTCGGTGCACTTGACCGATTATCCGCAAGCCGACAAGAATTTGATTGATAGGGAATTGGCGGAAAAAATGGAAGCGGTCCGAAAAATTGTTGAAGCGGGCTTATCAGAGAGAAATGAAAACGGCATCAGGGTTCGCCAACCATTACAGTTATTAAGTTATGGCGGAATGAAGCTGGATGCAGAAATGGAACAGATTATCGCCGAAGAGGTGAATGTCAAAGAAGTGGCGTTTGACTCGAAGTCGAAAAATGCAATTGCGTTGGATACCAAGATTACTGAGGAATTAAAGATTGAGGGTTTAGCTCGAGAAATTGTCCGGCAAGTCCAGTCGATGCGAAAGAAAGCGGGATTTAATGTTGAGGATCGCATTAATCTTTTTTGGGATTCAAGCGATAAATTGTCGCAATCCGTTTTTGATCAAGAAGGAAAATACATTGCAAAAGAGACCTTGGCAAAAGAGGTTACCCTTGGAGACATACAAAAAGCGGATTATAGTGAAGAAGCGAAAATTGAGGGAAAGAGCGTTATTCTTGGTGTGAAGCGAGTGGGCTGATTTCTCTGTCATTCCCGCCCGCCAAAGGTCGGGTAAACATCCGGCGGGAATCCAGAATTACGACTTTATTATATAGATTCCCGCCTTCGCGGGAATGACAAAAAAAGCGGGAATGACAAGTGGCGGATGTTCATGACGTATCAATACAATAAGTGAGGTTATAGATTTGTTTTTTAACTTAAGAAATTTTAGAAACTTTGACTGGGTTATTATAATCACAGCCCTCTTGCTTTTCTCAATCGGTGTTGCCACTATTTATTCCACGACATTTGGCACCTCGGGAAGCGCCAAGGAGGCTATCCAGCAGGGTGTTTTTGGCTTAATCGGCGTGATAGGGTTTCTGGTGGCGGCTTTTTTCGATTATAGGACCATGAAAGGCTGGAGCCGCGTTTTGTATGTTTTAACTATCCTTTCTCTTGCGGTGGTTCTCATCTTGGGCAAGACTGCTCTCGGCGCGACGCGCTGGATAAGCATTGCCGGTTTTCAATTTCAGCCGTCTGAGTTTGCCAAGCTTTTCCTTATTGTGATAATGGCAAAGTACTTCAGTGAATTTGCCGAAGATATGCATCAGTTCAAACGTATTGTCGTTTCCGGGATCTACTTTCTTATTCCGGCGGTAATGGTCCTCTTGCAGCCTGATCTTGGTACAGCGCTGGTTTTGATTGTGATATGGATAGCAATGCTTGCCGTCAGCAGGATCAAGCTAAAGCACTTCATTATATTGGCAACGGCGGCATTGCTTCTTTTGCCGGTCAGCTGGACATTTATGCATAGTTATCAAAAAAAGAGAATCATCTCGCTTGTAAATCCGGCAAGTGATCCGAAGGGTACAGGATACAATGTGAGCCAAGCAATTATCGCCATTGGTTCCGGCCAGATGCTCGGGCAAGGCCTGGGTCGTGGCACCCAATCTCAGCTCAACTTTATTCCCGAAAAAAACACCGACTTTATATTTGCGACGCTTGCGGAAGAAATGGGATTTTTAGGCGCCGCAATAGTACTTTTGCTATTCGCGGTCCTGATAGCCAGAGGGATTATGATAGCGGCTAAGTCACGCGACTACTTCGGCATGTATTTGTCGACCGGCATTGCCGCCATGCTCGCCTTCCATGTCTTTTTAAATGTCGGAATGAATCTGGGCATTGCGCCGGTTGCAGGTATCCCTTTGCCCTTAATCAGTCTTGGCGGCTCATCGATCGTTGTTACATTTGTGACACTTGGAATTTTGGAAAGTATCCACATCAGGCATAAGAAAATTGATTTTTAGCTGTATTGTCATTCCGGACTATTCCTTTAAAATCCAATAAGTTGATCCGGAATCCAGAAGAAAAGGATTCTGGACAAGCCAGAATTACACAATTCTCGTTGACCAAAAGAGAATTTTCGAGTATAATTTTATAGTCGTTTAATTAAATAATATAGATTCCCGCCTCCGCGGGAATGACAAAGTGGAATGGCAGAGAAAAAAGATAAAAAATTTGCAGTTATTAAGACCGGCGGAAAGCAATACAAGGTTTCCGAGGGCGATGTTTTGAGTGTCGAGAAAATCGAAGCTGAAGAAGGCAAGAGCATAGCATTTGACGAAGTAATGCTGGTTGCGGAAGGCGACAGGGTTGAGATCGGTACACCGCAAATCGAAAAAGCAAAAGTAACAGCGAAGGTTGTAGCGCAGGAAAAAGCCGATAAGGTTGTGGTCTTTAAATACAAACCGAAGAAAAATTATCGAAAAAAGACAGGACACAGGCAAAAACTGACAAAAGTCCAAATAGAAAAAATAAGCTAAAAAACTTCCGAAAAACCGGAAGTTTTTTATTGTCCGAATGCCATCTCTTTAGCCCAAACGTCCAGATGTCTCTACTTAACACACACCAGGTATGTGGTTGTATTGACACACCTGGTGTAAAACATTAAACTAATTTTATGCCATATAGGAAAACGATTTTTGCTAAAGATGAAATTTATCATGTTGTAAACCGGGGTATAAATCATGCTTCAATCTTTGAAAACAAGAACGATTATCAGAGATTTATCAGCTTGATTGACTTCCTGAGATTTTTACCTGGAATGCAATACTCACATTTTAGACGCTTGCCCATCGAAGAACGAAGGGATTTTTTTGAAACTCTAAGAAGGAGAAATAAGCCGGTTATTGAATGTTTAGCTTTTTGCCTTATGCCAAACCACTTTCATTTACTCCTAAAACAACTGGAAACCGGCGGTACACAAGGGTTCTTAAGAAATCTGCAGAATAGCTACGCAAAATATTGTAACGCAAAATACAAAAGGTCGGGTTCACTCTTTCAGTCGCCCTTTCACTCTGTAAGAATTGAAAATGACTATCAGCTTAACCACGTATCGAGATACATTCATCTAAACCCAAGCTCTGCATATTTAGTTCAAGCAAAGGACTTAAAAAATTATAAATACTCCTCATACAATGACTATATCAAAGAAAGTGCTTATGAATTTGTCTGCCCGGGTTTAGTCTTAGGTAATTTTAAATCAAAAGATCAATACGAAAATTTTGTTTTGGAACAAGCAGAGGATCAAAGGGCGATAAATGCGATCAAGCATCTTGTGCTTGAAAACCGTTAAATAACCAGGTGTCTCTACTTGCCACACACCTGGTGTGTGGTTATATTGACACATCGGGAAATGGCGATTTTGGATTCCCAAGGATTTCTTTTTCTGTTATGATGAAAGTACCATGGGCAAGATAATAACCATTACCAATCAAAAGGGCGGCGTGGGCAAAACCACCACGACCATGAATCTGTCCGCCTATCTCGCAAACGAGGGCAAAAAGATCCTTCTGGTTGACCTGGATCCACAAGGGAATTCCACCAGCGGCCTTGGCTTCAAAAGAAGCGACATAAATCGCTCGCTTTACGACGTTTTGATTAATGAAACGAACCCGCGCGAAGTGATATATAAGACCAGATATGCAAATCTTGACATAATTCCATCGGCGGTTGTTTTGGCGGCTGCAGAAGTTGAGCTGGTTTCGCACCTTGCCCGCGAACATAAGCTGAAAAACGCTTTAAATTCCATTTCCGGCGATTACGATTACATTTTCCTTGATTCCCCGCCTTCTCTGGGTTTGCTTACGGTAAATGGGCTGACTGCCTCAGACAAGATATTGATCCCGGTGCAGGCCGAGTATTTCGCTTTGGAGGGCTTAGGCCAGCTGCTTCATACAGTGCAAAGGATAAAAACCAGCCTAAACCCGAAGATCGACCTTTTGGGAGTTTTGATAACGATGTATGATAAAAGAACTATCTTGTCCCGCCAGGTTGAGCAAGAGATAAAAAGGCATTTTCCGGGAAAGGTTTTTGAAACTATTGTTCCCAGAAATGTCAGGCTGGCGGAGGCTCCGAGCTTCGGCAAAAGCATATTTGGCTACGACAAACTTGGCAAAGGCGCAAACGCTTATAAAAATTTAGCAAAGGAGGTGCACATAAAATGTCAGTAAAACAAAATTCCAGAGGCTTAGGGCGCGGGCTTGACGCCTTGATTCCGACAAGCGACGATCAGGCAAACGAGGTTCAGGCAGGTGAGCGGCTTGTAAAGGTTCCTACAAATTCCATTCATCCCAATCCGATGCAGCCGAGGCAGACATTTAATGACGAATCCCTGGCGGATCTGGCAAGGTCGATAGAGGAGCATGGCATCATCCAGCCGCTTATCGTCACAAAGGCAAGCGATGGATATGAGCTCGTTGCCGGTGAGAGGCGGCTCCGCGCCTCAAAGGTTATTGGCCTCAAAGAAGTTCCTGTGATTGTCCGCGATGCCGAGGAATTGAAAAAACTCGAAATCGCTTTGATCGAAAATGTTCAAAGAGACAACTTGAATGCTATAGAGGAAGCGCTCGGTTATCAAAAGCTTATGCAGGACTTTTCACTCACCCAGGAAGATGTGGCGAAAAAAGTGGGAAAGTCGAGAAGCCAGATAGCAAACAAGATTCGCCTTCTCGGGCTGCCCGTCGAGGCAAAGAGGGCGCTAAATAACGATCAGATATCCGAGGGCCACGCCAGGACGCTTTTAGGGCTCGACAATACAGAGCAAATACACCTCTTGCTTGGCCTTATCATTGCCCGCAAACTATCGGTTCGCGAGACTGAGAAAAAGGTCAACGAGATTCTTTCGGGTCAAAAAATTAAACCCGGCAAAAAGGAAACCGATCCAAACATCGCGTCAATTGAAAAGGAATTACGTGAAGCGGTCGGCTCAAAGGTGACTATCCGCCCGAAACGAAAAGGCGGCTCCATCGTTATAGATTACAATTCCCAAAAGGAAATGGATAGAATTATCAATCAGTTGAAGAAATAGGTATGGGTATTGAGATAGAGTTTAATCCCGATCTTGCTCTGCGAAGTTTTTCAGAGTTTGAAAAAGGGAACAGAAAAAAAAGAAGAATGTTTGCCGGAAAAGATTGAGGCCGGAAAAGTGTACGATTTCCTAAAAAAGCGGACAAAGGAATTATTGGCTTCACGGGGAATTGCCATTACTCGAAACTAAGGGAAATGCTATACTTTCCCGCCCGATTGCGAGCATTATTATAGAAGAGGCAACTCATTTTTTAAGTAACGGAGAAAATTGGACAAAAGGAAAATATAAAATCGTCGAGGTCTTTAAAGGCGACAAGATTCACTTTGAATCCTACGCCAGAGTGGGTGAAAGGGAATAAACGGCTAATTGAAACTTAGGCAATATCATTCTGAGGCAAGATTTCAAAATCTATATAAATAAAATCTGGATTCCGGATCCCTCCCAAGGCGGACAGGCAACCGATTATATTTTCAAGGAATAATCCCTGCCTGCCGGCATGCAGGCGGAATGGCAGGAGGAAAAAATATGAATAAAAAATCAGTTGTTCTTTTTGGTGATAGCGGTCTGGGGCGCTTTAATCGTGATCGCATTCGAAAATTAGAAGAAATTGCCGGTAACGTCGATGTCTATAACTGCGCTGTTGGCGGTCTGAACTCTCGCGATGCCCTGGAAAAGGCAGATTTTATAGCAGGGCTGAAAGCTGATTATGTTGTGTTTTCTTTGCCGGGGAATGACTTTAATGAAATTCCGATGGACGAAACCAAGCAAAACCTAAAGAAGATTTTAGAGATATTTAAGGACTCGAAAATTATTATGGTTATCTATCCAGAAGCCGAAGAAAGCTTCAAGGAAGAATCAGATTTTAATGAAAAAATGGGTGAATACGGCAGGCTAATTAAAAAACTGTCGGAACACTACGACATCAAAATTGTCGATTGCCCTAAGATATTTGCAAACATAAAGGATTACCATGAGGATGACGGCATCCACTTAAATGATTATGGCTACGAGGTTTTGTCGGAAGAAATTGCCAGAAAAATCTTATAATTTTAGTATTTTGGTTCAGGGATGAGGCCGGCTTCATTTGTTGGCACAAGCCTTAACCAGGCTTTGCCGACTATGTGGCTTTTGGGGAGCGCTCCCCATTCACGCGAGTCAAGGCTGGCATTTGGCTGCCTATTGTCGCCAAGAGTAAAATATTCATCTTTGCCGAGAGTCCTGGTCATATCGCCCTGGAGTTTGAAATTTGCCGAATCAGGAATGTATGACTCATTTAGCACAAATCCATCCGGGTGCTCATTATTCTTGATAGTTACGGTTCCATCTTTGATTACAACTGTTTCACCGGGTAGGCCGACGACTCTTTTAATAAAGTCAACACAAGGATTTGCCGGAGGGACGCTTCCGATAAAATAAAGCCTGTCGAGAAAATTTTTTATTGGGTGTTTTTGTACATATGTATCGCATGTGTTCTCCGGATGTTCGAAAACAACCACATCTCCCCGTTTTGGGCCGCCAAAAGCGTAGGACAAGCTCTCAACCAGTATATAGTTGTTGTTTTGGAAATTGGGCTCCATCGATGATCCTTGGACCAGAAACGGCTCCAATATAAAAAGCTTGATTATAATCAATGTACCAACAATGATAAGAACTGTTTTCACAAACTCTTTTGCAAACAATGCGCCTTCTTTGGGATTTGCCTTTTCCATAGAAATATTCATTAAACTCTCAAACAGTTTAGCAATAAAACACTTGGCGGGCAATATATTTTTTTGTATAATTTTTCTCGTGTAAGCATTATCAAAAATAAAAGCAAGGCAATGAGCAAAAAATCTATCGAAGATATTTTAAGCGACATGGAAAATGGAGATAAGAAACCAAGCGAACCGGCCAAAACGGCCGTGAAGCTTAAGAAAAAGAAGAAAAAGCACTGGAAAAGGCGAATAATTTTAAGCTTACTTGTTTTGTTCTTGATAACAGGCGGTTTTCTGGGCTATAAGGCATACACATTGGCGCAGAAAGTGTTCCAAGGCGGGGGAGTTCCCGGCCTTCTTGGATTCTTCTCGCAGGGCCAGCTGAAGGGCGAAGCTGACGGCAGGGTAAATATCCTTCTCATGGGAGATGGAGGCGCCGGACATGACGGGCCGCTGCTCACCGATACTATGATGGTTCTAAGCATAAACACCCGCACCAATGAAGTGGCGATGCTGTCAGTGCCTCGTGATCTTTACGTAAAAATCGGTGATTACGGTGAAGGGAAGATAAACTCTGCTAACGCTCTTGGAGAACAGTATCAATATCAGGGCGGCGGCGCGGCGCTTGCGGAGGCTACCGTTAGCAAGGTATTGGGAATCCCTATACAATATTATGTTTTGGCGGATTTCTCCGGATTTAAAAAAATAATCGATACAGTAGGAGGCGTGGACGTAAATGTGCAAAAGGACCTTTATGATCCGTATTATCCGGATGGGACATATTCAATATCAAAAGGCATGCATCACATGAATGGTGATGAAGCTCTAAAGTACGCCAGAAGCCGTGAAACCACATCTGACTTCGATAGGGCAAAGAGGCAGCAGCAGATTTTGGTCGCAACCCGTGATAAGGTAATGAGCGCGAGCACTCTCCTAAATCCGGCAAAAATGAACGATATCCTCAATGCATTGGGTGACCATATACGTACCGATATGCAGATAAGCGAGGCTATCCGCGCTTTTGATTTGGTAAAGAAGGTCGATCAAGGCAAGATGATTAATCTTGTTTTGGATGACAGCCCTGACAATGTGCTTAGGTCGAGCAATATAGGCGGAGCTTATGTTCTCCTGCCGAAAGCTGGATTTTATGACTATTCGGACATCCAGAATATTGCCAAAAATATCTTTACCATCGGGCCATTGAAAACAGAGGCAGCGAAGATAGAAGTTCTAAATGCCTCCGGCGCAACGGGTGAAGCCAAGAAAGTTGCCGATAATATGAGCGGCCTTGGATTTACCATTGGCAATATAGGCAACGCGGACAGCCTAGCTTCCACCACTGTTATATACGACCACACTTCAGGCGCAAAACCCAATACGGTAAAATACCTCGAAGACAAACTCTGTGTAAAGTCATCGCAACAGCCGGCCGATGGCAGCGGATACGATTTCACAATCATCGTAGGAAAAGACCAGCTAAACAAAAACTAGCATGAAGCTAATTGAAAAAAACAAGCCTGATATTTTAATTGGATTTTTATTTATCGAAAGTTTGCTCCTTTCCTTGCTTGTTACAAATATGAGCTCCTTTTGGGTGCTGTATGTTTTCTCCATCCTGACGGTTGTATTTTACCTTATCTTGAAATTAGGAATATCTCCTAAAGAGCTCCTGGAGGACAAAAGAAAATATGATGTTTTTGCGGCTGTCATGATGACGGCCATGCTAAACGCAAATATCTCTGTTTTGTCCAACCGGCTTATATTAATCGTTATTCTCGTTGCATATTATCTGGGATTTCGATTTGTTGTCGGAACGTTTGAGAAAGAGTCTTTAAATCAGATTGAGAAAAATGCCCTAAATCTTTCGGTGCTGCTTACCATATTTTTGGGCGGAAATCTCATAACCAACCTGGCCATTATCGTTGAAAAGGGAACCGGTTTTGTCGTTCTTGCCGGGTCTGTTCTGCTCTTTATGTTTGTCTATCTTCTATCATTCTATAACTTTGTAAAAAACAAAGTTGCAAAGAAATGGGCCAAAGTTTATGCTGTGGTTCTGGCACTGGTTTTGTCAGAGATAAGCTTGCTCTCGGGGTTTTATCTGGAAAAATACCCAAATCTCTACAAAAGCGACAGTGCATCAGGAATTGCAATAACGACAGCTTCTCTGTTTATGGTAGTGATATACTACATGCTCTATGGGCTTTTGATACATAAGGTTGAAAAGAGGCTGTATCCAAAACTCATTTTGGAATATCTTGCAATCTCAGGAGTTATAATCGTAACGCTCTTCATTACGATCAAGTGGTTTGCCTGAAAAAGCAAAAAACTCAGCAAATTATCAGCTAAATAAAGGAGTATTTATAGATGGATCCTGAAGGCAACAACAAAAATCCGAGGTTTATAATGCCGAAAAAATACATCGCCATGATTTTGATTTCTTTTGTAATGGGCGCGCTCGGCGGTATGTTTGGCTATAACTTGGCCAGCGGCACCCTTTTTAATGATCAGGGAAGTGGTGGCGTAGTTGGAAACAAAATATATAATGTCACCGAGCAATCTGCCACAGTGGATGCGGTGAAAAAGGTAACGCCCGCTGTTGTTAGTATAACCAGCGTCCAATCAACCGAGGGCTTTTTTGGTGCAGTGTCTCAGACAAAAAGTTCCGGTACGGGATTTATTGTCACTTCTGACGGACTAATCGTCACAAACAAGCATGTGGTGCCGGACAAGAGCGTGCAATATAGTGTATTCACAAGCGACGGCAAGGAATACAAGGGCAAGGTGCAAGCTCAAGACCCCTTGAATGACATAGCCTTTCTTAAAATTGATGCCAAAAATCTGCCCACTGTGACCATCGGTGACTCTTCGAAGCTTCAAGTCGGACAAACTGTCATTGCCATAGGCAATGCCTTGGGGCAGTATCAGAATTCTGTAACCGAGGGTGTGGTGAGCGGCATCGGCCGAGCTATACAAGCAGGGGACTCCAGCGGAAGCTCTTCTGAAAGCTTGCAGAATGTCATTCAAACAGACGCCGCGATAAATCCCGGAAACTCAGGCGGCCCGCTTGTAAACATCGACGGCCAGGTCATAGGCATAAATACGGCTGTGGACCAGCAGGGCCAATCCATCGGCTTTGCCATTCCTATAAATATGATTAAAAATCAGATAAATGAGGTAAAGGTTAAGGGTGTCATATCAAGGCCGGTGCTTGGCATTAGATACATTCCCATAACCAAAGAGTTTGCCGCTCGCAACAACTTAAAAACTGATAAGGGGGTTCTGGTTTATGGGGGTAGTGACTTGGCGGTGCTTCCGGGGTCTGCCGCTGATAAAGCAGGAATAAAAGAAAATGATATAATTCTATCGATCGGGAGCGATCAAATTGACGAAAATCACAGCGTCACAGGGATACTGCAAAAGTATTCGCCGGGAGACAAAGTTAGCTTGAAAGTTTTAAGAGATAATAAAGAATTGAATATTCAAGTAACTCTTGGCGCTACTCAATAAAAACTTTATTTGTCATGCCGACCTGTCCGTCCGGCAGGCGGGCCGACTCCACGCTAGTGGCGAGCGGAGAAATCCCTCGGTTTTGTGCCTAAATTCAAAATTTTCAAGGGATTTCTTGACAAAGTTTATCTGTCTCTGGCGCGCTCGGCCTGCCTGCCGGCGAGACAGGGATGACAGAAGGGTTTTCGAATTCACGGAGTAAAAAGCATTGCTTCCTAAATTTACCCATAGTATTATCTCTTTAGAAAGGTAAATTTATGGAAAAAGAAAACTGCTGGGAGTATAAAGAATGCGGCCGGGAGCCCGGAGGGGCAAATGTCGAACATTTAGGCGTCTGTCCCGCAGCTGAAGAGGGGATTAGCGAAGGCATCAACAGCGGCAAACACAGTGGCAGGATTTGCTGGGCCGTGACAGGAACTTTTTGCGGCGGCGAGATACAAGGGACATATGCGCAAAAGGAAATCACATGCTTAGATTGTCCTTTTTTTATAACCGTAGAGCAGGAGGAAGGCGCAGACTTTGAGCTTCTTTTGCCCGGCCAGACAACTGAGGTGAAAGAAGATTGAAGGCAGCAAAAAACAACAAAATTTTCTTGTTAGCTGGTTTAATTCTGATAATTGTTTCAGGGTTATTTTTTTTAATTTCGCGCCAAACCGGAAAAACAGTTTGTGATAAAAACGTATGCTTTCATGTTGAGATTGCCAAAACCAAAAAAGAGAGAGAAACGGGTCTGATGAATCGGTCAAAATTGGATTTAAATAAGGGAATGCTGTTTGTTTTTGATTCTCCGGGCAAATATTCTTTTTGGATGAAAAACACGCTTATCCCGCTTGATATGATATGGATAGACCGGAATAAAAAGATTGTTGATATAAAGCATGATGCCAAGCCCTGCCAAAGCGAAAATTGTGAGACATATTCTCCTAAATCAGATGCGAAATACGTTCTCGAGATAAACGCCGGCGCGGCAGACTCCATGGGTATAAAAATCGGCGGCCAATTGAAATTTTAATTTTACTGATCCTGTTCTTGCCCCCCCCGAACAGATAAAAAGCAAGCTGCCACTATACTGATATATTTTATTATAGTGGCGGCTTTAGGTATGATGGGTACTGAGCCGGGCGAAATGAAAACTACTTTAGTTTAGTTTAATAAGTAAGACTTTCGCGCTATCCTTTCTGTCATTCCCGCGCAGGCGGGAATCTAGTCAGTCCAGATTCCCGCCTGCGCGGGAATGACAAGGCGTTTGCGCATAATCAAACCATTAAGTGCTAAAGCCATGTAAGCTTGAAGTATCCTTTAAGGGTTTATCCATTGCACCTACCTCTACTAAACTTCATCGATGTAGTTTAGGCGGGCTGATTTTTATAACCAATATAAAACAAGAGCCCCGGCGGCGGAAATAAATCCGCCCCGGGGCAACGCCGTATTTTGTCTTTGAGATATACAGATCTCAGATTATGTTGTTGGGGTAATTCTACACTTTCTGTGTTGCGCGGCTAAACCGCGAACGCAACCACTCGGCATAGTAAGGAATGTCTACGCAGAGCGCCCCTATCCCAGTGAATGCCCACAGGGCAAAGAACGCCACAGGCAGAGCCGCCACGGGGATTACAGCTGCGACAGAGACATCGAGCCACGTTGGCGGTTGATAGATGAAGTCCTGAATCAGCTTGTATCCGGCTTCCATTACCCCGGTCGGGATAATGAAGTAGATCATGAAGAACCAAAACTCGTCTGCGTTTAGCATTGTCATCAACTCCTTCTGTAGGTATCAGGAGGTGCTAAGGCGATAGCTGATACACCCCATACCAGGAGCACAATACATAAGGATGCAAGCCACAATGCACGCATCGGGTCCAAGCCTCTCCTTATCCAGTAACCGGTTACGGCCGCCGGTATGAAAAGCAGGGCAAGGGCAATCCGAGCATAGATGGAATTTGTACAGGACCGGGGATATATTCCCTTCTCCCAGTCTGTCCTTCTTGCAGATTTTGTAAGCCCGCACTTCTATGACAGAGCCAAGGCCGATTACAATCAGCCAAGCTATCACTAACGACATCTGACTCAGCTCCTTTCGGCAGAGGTACTGATCGGCGCGACAATAAACAGAGCCGTCAGCATTGAGGTGAAAAAGGTTGGGAGAAATAAGACGATCCACGCAGTTTTCCAAACCTGAAGTTGGGAATTTGCCATTATGGCGAAGGCAATGAGGGCCAGCCAGGCCAGAGTTGTAACCGCATGGACGCAGTACAAACCGATGATGCCAATCCTGTCTTTCCTGTAATCGAGGTAAACTAAGACCTCAATCACCGCAACCGCACACAGCAGCATTACACAGAATTCCGGTAAAGTTATCATTCTTCCTCCAGTTCTATTGTTGTTTTCCGGGATGAAATCTGGTGCCAAACGCAAATAAGCATTTAGCGCCATGTAAAATCCCGGAAGTTTTTCAAGGTGCGGTAGCTATTCTAACATAAAAACTTATTCTTGTAAAGCTTGGGGGCGTAAAATTGCATGTGCGTTTTGCCATTTCGCCGGTACACACCAGGTGTCTCTACTCAACATACACCCGGTGTGTGGTTATATAGACACACCGGGTGTATGGTTTGGGATGGGGCTATGAAACGGTTTCTCAAAAATGCCTAAAGAAAAGGGTAACGGCTGGTGCTATATTTTACCCATGGATACTGAGGAAAAGCGATACAAAGAAAAAGAAGGCCAGTTTTCAGGCAGGCCTATTTCGGTTTGGCTGGATACCACCCCCGAGACGAATTATAAATCGTTGCCGGGTGATATAGAAACGGAGACTCTTGTGATTGGCGCCGGCATCGCCGGGTTGACCACTGCCATGCTGCTCGTGGAAGAAGGAAAAGAAATTGTTCTAATTGATTCAAAGCGGATAGCCAGAGACGTGACAGGCAACACAACAGCCAAAATAACTTCACTTCACGGCTTGATTTATAAGAAATTAATCGAAAAACACGGTGAAAGCAAAGCGAGATTATACGGCGAGGCGCAACAAGCCGGGCTTGAGAAAATAGTCGAAATTATCGAGAAGAAAAAAATTGACGCTGATCTCACGCGGGAACCTGCCTACACGTACACGGAAAAAACTGAAAATATCGAGAAATTGAGAGAAGAGGCGAAAGCGGCGAAAAAACTTGGCCTGCCGGCAAGTTTCGTTCGCGAGACACCGTTTCCTTTTATGCGAGGAGCGGTGAGGTTTGACAACCAAGCGCAATTTCACCCGCGAAAGTATTTGCTTGCCATAGCGAAATCGATTAGCAGGAAGAAGAATTGCCAGATTTATGAAAATACCAGAGCTTTGGACATTATTGAAACTGAAGAAAACCTTCTTGTGAAAACAAACAA
>JAJYFH010000042.1 GCA_021791015.1 bacterium
GATTCCACATCGAGCACTTTTTTATCTCCGTAGTATCCGCAGGTCGTGCAGGCTCGGTGAGGCATTCCCATCTCGCCGCATTTTTTGCACGCAACCAGATTTGGCGCATTTAAAGAGTCGTGTGCTCTTCTCTGTCTGGTTCGTCTGTGTGAAGTTTTCTTCTTTGGTACAGCCATACTTGGTATCTCCTGTATGTTAGTTATTCCTATTAAATTTTCTCTGAATAATTTATTTTGTGTTTTCTCAAGAGAATTTTCAATTCACAATTTCTAATTTCCAATCAATGCCTAATGCTTAATTTAAAAAAATTTTATAATTGGAATTTGATTGGTCATTGGATATTGGTTATTTGTCATTTCCAGTCATTCCTTCGCATTTCTCGCTGCAAAGCGGTTTCATCGGCACATCGAGCATAACTTCTTCTAAAATCGGTTCGCCGATTTCAATCTGAAAATTTTTATCTACCAGCAGCTTGTCATCCTCCGGCAATCTCCTGCCAATAAGATATTCTCTGTCGAATATGGCTTCTCCCTGTCGGCTATACTCCTTCAAACATCTGGCGCAAACGGTTTTGGCTAGATAGTTTATATCAAATTGCGCCAAAATCTCTTGCTCGAGAAGTGTGAGCTGAACATTTCCGGAAATTTCCTTCAAAACATTTTCCTCATCAAGACGTAAATTCAGTTTCTCGTCAATTTCCACTTTCAATCTGTCACCGACTTTACCCTTTGCAATAAGATTCTTTACGTCAATTTTTGCAGGAAATGTGGGTAATTCAAATTTTTCAGGTTCTTTTTTCATTTATCTTTTTATTGTCATTCCCGCGAAGGCGGGAATCCAGTCAAGCTTATTTTATTCTCTGGTTCCCCGGGGCAAGCCCGAGGATGACGGTGAAAGAATACCAGCAAATTATAACAAAATATTTAGCTTATGACAAGGCTAAGCAGCTTGCCCGGAACATATATAACTTTCTTTATCTCTGCATCGTCAAGGTATTTTTGCACTTTTTCGCTTGCCTTGGCGAGCTCCAAAATCTCATCTTCCTCGGATTCGGCATTTATAACGAGCTGGTCGCGAACTTTGCCGTTTATTTGCACCGCCACAGTAACGGTTTCTTCTTTTATTAATTTCTCATCATATTCCGGCCAACCCTGAACATGTACGCTATCCTTGTGACCCAGCTTTTCCCAGAGCTCTTCAGCCATAAACGGCGCAAAAGGCGACAAAATAACGATGAGCTTCTCAAAGTCTCCCTTGGATATCGGGTTCTTTTCTTCCTGCAAAACATTTGAAAACTTCATAAGCGAAGCAATGGCGGTATTAAACTTAAAATCTTCGATATCCGCCCCGACTTTCTTAATTGTTCGTGCAAGCTTTGCCTGAATTTCCATGTTTGAAATTTTTGGCCAACTCCCCATATTGTCATCCCCGCCCTCCTTTGTCATTCCCGCGGAGGCTGGAATCCCTTCGGCGGATAAACTCCGGCGGGAATCCAGTCCAATCTTCCAAATCTTCTCCAAGAACCTTTTGACACCGACCAAACCCTTCGGATTCCATGGGCCGCCGTCCTCAAACCTTCCCATAAACAAAATGTAGATTCGGAAAGCGTCAGCTCCATGCTCACGAATAACCTCGTCCGGGATGATAACGTTGCCCTTTGATTTCGACATTTTCTTTCCATCGGGACCCAGAATCATGCCCTGATGGCGCAGTTTCAAAAACGGCTCGTCAAAGTTGATCATTTTCATGTCAAAAAGGGCTTTTGTAATAAATCGGGCGTATAAAAGATGCATTGTGACATGCTCTGCCCCGCCGACATACATATCCACCGGCAGCCATTCTTTCGTCACATTCGGCTTCATCATCTCTTTATCATCACCCACGCTTGGATATCGCATGAAGTAGAAACTTGAATCAACAAAAGTATCCATTGTATCTGTCTCACGTTCGGCTTTGCCGCCGCAATACGGACACCTGGTGTCAACAAATTCTTTTACTGATGCCAATGGCCCTTTGCCGGTACCTTTTGGCTTAAAATCTTTGACATTTTCCGGCAACTTCACCGGCAAGTCTTTTTCGGCTACCGGCTGGGCTCCGCATTTGTCGCAATAGATAATCGGTATCGGCGCGCCCCAATACCTTTGCCGGCCGATAGACCAGTCATGAAGACGATAATTAATTTTGCGCCTTCCAAAGCCTTTCTTTTTCAACCACTCAGCCATTTTCTTTTTAGCTTCGTCTGAGAATAGCCCGCTAAACTCACCTGAGTTTACCAGTTTTCCGGGGTCAGTAAAGGGCATCTCCTCTCCAGCCTGAAGAGACCTCCAGAAAATCTTCAGATGTTTTATGTTCAAGAAATTCTCAACTTCTTCTTCCTTGACCCAAACTGCTTCATGCTGATCCTTTTCCTTCTGAGCCACCTCTTGCCGCTCATCATTCTCAAGTTCAAAGAGCGAATAAATGGAGTGAGCAATGACATTTGAATCCTTATGAGGCCTATAAAATTCCTCAAAAATAGTATTTCTGAATTTCTTAATGAATTTAATATTTTTGTAACCGGTTTCTTCCAAAACCTCTCTTTTTGCCGCCGTAACGATGTCTTCGCCGTCAGTCCCTCCGGATGGAAATGCCTGCCATTTTGTCTGCTTCCACTTAAGGCACAAATATTTATTGTCTTTCGGATTACGGACGACCGCAATCGCAAGGTCGCGCACTTCCGTTTCTTTTCCTGGCTTGGTTTCAAACTTAGTGTATGGAGCCACGGATTCTTTTATCGGCAACTTATACTTTTTGGCAAACTCGTAGTCGCGCTCATCATGCGCCGAGACGGCCATCACCGCGCCAGTTCCATAGCCATAAAGCACATAATCAGCAATCCAAATCGGCACTTCCTCATTGTTAAATGGATTTATGGCATAAGCGCCGGTGAAGACTCCTGTTTTTTCTTTTTCAAGCGACTGGCGCTCGATTTCCGTTAACTTTTGAGCTTGAATTAAATATTTCTCAACTGCTTTCTTCTGCTCTGTAACTGTAATTTTTTCCACCAATGGATGCTCCGGCGCCAAAACGACATAAGTCATACCAAAAACCGTATCAATTCTGGTCGTGAAAACCTCAACTTCTTCCTCAACTTTTAACTTTTCACTTTTCACTTTTAAATTAAATTGAACTCCTTCGCTTCTGCCTATCCAGTTTCTTTGCTTGATGATAGATGATTCCGGCCAATCTACCTTATCCAAATCTTTTATCAATCTGTCGGCGTAATCGGTAATTTTGAAAAACCATTGCTTTAGATTTTTCTGAACGACTTCCGTGTCGCATCTCTCGCAAAGCCCTTCGATCACTTGTTCATTCGCAAGAACCGTCTTACACTCCGGACACCAATTCACCGGCGCTTCCTTTTGATAAGCCAGTCCTTTTTCGTAAAGCTTCAAAAACAGCCATTGCGTCCATTTGTAATAGCTTGGGGCAGAAGTTGTCATTTTATGAGACCAATCAAATGAACAGCCCCAGCTCTTTAGCTGTTTTTCAGCGTGTTCAATGTTGCTTGCCGTACTTTCCTTTGGATTCACACCGGCTTTTATCGCATAATTCTCGGCTGGCAATCCAAATGCGTCATAACCAATCGGCATAAAAACATTGTAGCCATTTAGTTTTTTGTGCCTGCCATAAACATCCGCTCCTGTGTCTGAGTACGCATGGCCAATATGCAAATATTCCCCGCTTGGATACGGAAACATAATCAAATTGTAAAATTTAGGATCTTTTGATGCTAAATCAGTGTTATAAATCCCCGATTTTTCCCAAATCTCCCGCCACTTACTCTCAATCTGTTTATGATTATATTTTTCCATTTTTTTCGTCATTCTGAATGAAATGAAGAATCTAACATGAGATCCTTCGGCGTCAAGGCCTCAGGATGACATTTGTCTCATTCTAGCACATTAAACCCTCTGTTTAAAGGCAAAACAAAGGCCCGCCGGAGCGGACCCTTGTTTAGTCCACTTTGGCGGGCTGTTATTTGCCCCTGATGTTCTTCACCCAGCTGCCCCACGTCAGGTAGAGCATGAATAGCCCCATGAGGACGATTGGCACAGCAATCCACCAGTCACCGGTAATCTTATCGCTGACTATGCAGAAAGCGATAGTCATGGATATCATCGAGTTGGCGACCAGAATGAAGCGTCCCCATGCGCCGGCTTCATCTTTTATGGTCGACATGAGGAATCCGACGAGCATAAACGCGGCAGGAATGAGCGTGTACCACCCGAACACCGGAATAATAAACCCAGCCTGCCAGATGTCGGTCAGGCCATTGTAACGCGGCCCGTATTTCCAGATAGGATACTGGGTGTACTTCTGGATCCGCCTCGCCCAATCGCCGTCGGCCCTGTCGAGCCAGATATTGAAGAGACTGACCGAGACGAAAGCGATCCAGTACCCTGCGGCTCCCAGGAAGTAGATAGGGATGCCGAGGAGCATTTTGATCGTGCTCAAGACCTGCGGTCCCACTTGCTTTCCGATGCCTTTCTTCTCCATCTTGATCACTCTCCTAACAGTTTGATTTGCTGGATATGAAAGGGTGCTGCAAAAATCCCTGTTATAAAAATAAATCGCAAGAACTTTCGAAGAGAAATATTATCACTTTTATGCTTGTTTGGCAATATTTTTTTATCCAAACGAAAAGACCACCCCAGGGTCGCGGTCTTTTCGCACCCTGCTAGTTCATTTTTCCAGGCATAACTAATCCTGGAAATTATACCTGTAGCAATTTGTGTCGCGAAGCTCAAAACCGAGTGACTCATATAAATTGTTTGCCGCTTCTCGTTTTGGATTACTCGTCAGATCGGCGTATTTTAAATGCGAATCTTTCCCTTTATCAAGCAGTTTTTGAGTTATATTTCTTGCGATCCCCTGCCTTCTGTAATTTTCATCAATCACGACCTCTTCGATCAATCCCTTGCTTCCGGCAATCATTTGAACGATATGTAAGGAACCAATCCCTACTAATTTTTCCCGGTCAAAGGCACCAAGCACGAATGCATGCTTTTTTTCCAGAACTTCTCGCAATCTATCAACTTTTATCTCTTTGTGTTTAGAGCTTAGTTGTCCGTAAAGAGAGTTTATATTTTCTAAATTTTTTTCAATACCTGCCTTTTCTAGCTTTCTGTATTCGATCATTTATCCTCCATTATTTCTTTTGCTTTTTCCAAAAACATTTTATCTCTTTTTGACATAAATTTCGCCATCAAAAAGTTTGGCTTGTCTTCTTCGAATATTCCAATCGCCTCCTCTATCGGCATCCATTCGGCTAGCTGAAAATCTGCTTCCTTTTCTGATGCTGTAAATTTCGGCTGGCCAATCTCTCCCTTAACTTGAGCTATGTACCCATATGAATATTGTTTTATCGGATCTCGAAACTCCAGTATTTGCCCTATTTCACCGATAATTTCAGCTTCACAGCCAACTTCCTCCAATATTTCCCTCTTGAGAGCCCCTTCCGTGTCTTCACCTTCCTCAACTCCTCCGCCTGGTATCTTGTGGTAGTTCCCGGTCGGCACCGCAATTATCGCCATCTCACTTTTCTCATTAAAAAGCACCGCTCGTGCGGCGTTTCTCAGCTCCAGCTCATCCTCGTCTTTTGTTTCTTTCAAGCCAAAATCCTTATTCGATATAGTGGCAATAGTCTTCATAGGCGTAAATATTCTAATGCGTCCGGCTAAAATCGTAAAGGGTTTATTCCACCTTTTGTCATGCCGGACTATTCCGTTAAAAATATAATCAGTTGATCCGGAATCCAGGATGAAAAATGATTCTGGACAAGCCTGGCCTGCCGGCAGGCAGGCGGAATGACAAAGAGGGTGAATCACAATCAATTGGTAAATGTAAATGAGCCGAGCATCTGATCGATTTGGCTCATTTGCGCCGA
>JAJYFH010000043.1 GCA_021791015.1 bacterium
GAGCATCGCTCCCTTGAAGTCAGGCTTGGAACTCACTTCTATATCACCCTTTCGGTAGATAGTTGGCTAAATAGTAAGAAGTGCAACGGAATATACTAACATAAAAACTATCATTAGTCGAGATGAAAGTAGATTCTTTTGGCTTAGTAAAGTATAATTACTCTCATGAAGAAGCCGAAAATAAAGGTCTGCGGACTAGCTAGCGCAGAAGACACATTGGCTGTTTATAATTTGGGCATAGAAGCCCTCGGGTTTATCGTCGGTGGAGCCCACCCGTCGTCTATTACGCTCGAAAAAGCCGAAGATATATTTAAACAGCTGCCAGAAGATGCTTTTACCGTTGTGGGGGTTGGCAAAATGGAAATGTCTGAGCTAAAAAAAGTTATCGAAAGTCTGCAACCGAAAGTTCTCCAGCTTCAAAAAATGGGAACACTTAAAGAAATCCAGGAGCTTAAAAGGAGCTTCCCGAGCTTAATTATATGGAAAGTCATTTTCACCGGCGAGGAGCCGGACTTGTTCAAAATTCGCCAATTTGAAAACGCTGCAGACAACGTCTTGGTTCATACAAAAGTTCATCAATGGGAAACAGCCAAGCAAATAGTGAGCCAACTCGAGAAGCCTTATATTTTGGCCGGAGGATTAACACTTGCAAATATACCGGAAGCGGTGAAAGTATTTCAACCGGAATACATTGATCTTATTCGCGCTGTCGAAAGCGAACCGGGTAAGAAAGATCCGGAGAAGATAAGGAACCTTATCAAGATTGTCGATAATCTAGCCTAGGATTCTTTTTTTCGTGTCTTTGAGAGTTGTCTCGTATTCTTGAACGATAGGGATATTCCCGAGTCTTTGCTTGATTATTTCAAGCGATTTCTCGTCATATTCTAAGTCTTCCTCAATCGGTACATTAAATGAGCTGAGAAATTTCTCACCCAAAGATTCAAACCCGTTAGCCTCGTCCCAAATGTTGTGGATTTTGTCTGCAGTTTTCACAAGGAGCGCATCCTTGCTAATTTCTCTCAAATGTTTAAGCTTTACCTTATTCTGCTTTTTCCAATCCCGTCCCGGTCCTTCGTACTGAATAACCGTTAACTCCATGACCAAATTCTTAATTTTGGAACCAAAGTCTTTTTCTAATTCTTCCGCCGTATAGCCGGTGTCTTCGATGGTGTCATGGAGAAGTGCAGCGCAAATCAAGTCTTCGTTATCAGTGTGATTTATAAGAATCATCGCAACCAATATGGGGTGAGTAACATAAGGAAAGCCGTCCATTCTGTTCTGGCTTCCGTGAAGCTTTATTGAAGTTGCCATTGCCTTTTTGATAGTTGATGTCATTTGCATAGTGATAACAGTAACATATTTTTAAGAGAGTTCTCAACTTACGTAACACAGAGTGTCTTTTTCGCGTGGTTTTCGCTCTTGACAGCGCATTGCCCATGGGTTTAGCATAAGCATGTAATTTAAACCTAATTGGAGGGTGACAAAAAATGGAAGAACAAGAAAATCAAACGGCTCCGGAAGAGCAGCAGCCCGCGCAAAGCGGCGCGAGCAAGGGGTCGTCAAAGAAAACTATTATCATTATTGCGGCCGTGGTAGCTGTGATAATCATTGCCGGACTGCTTTTCTGGATGCTGGGCGGCAAAAATAGCGCCTTAAATCCGATAAATTCAGTCAAAAAAGCGGCTCAGGAGTCAACGCTCGAGACCCAATGTCTGGCTAAGTATCACGATGCAAATCTCTGTCACTTCGAGGCTTGGTCATCGCTTAACCCGATAGATAAAATGGCCTATACCGGCACAATGACCGAAACGGCGAACGGCCAGACTTCAACAATAGTTTTTAAACAGGATGGCAAGGGAAATACTTCGATGACTATGAGCGGCGGCGGCCAGCCGGGAGAGTTTAATACGGTGGAATACGGCGGGAGCACCTACATGCAAAATGGCAGCGCCTGGACTAAATATCCGTCAAGCCCCGGCACTACATCTGCTCAATCGAGCCCCTCATCCAGCCTTAGCTTTATGGATTCCATTCTAAATACTCAGTTTACCAAAGTCGGTACAGAAGCTTGCGGCAGCCTCACTTGCTATAAATACAAAATTACAGAAAACGGCATGGGCGACCAGTACGTTTGGTTTGACACCAAAGACTTCAAAATGCGCGAATTCTCCACGCCGAACTTCGGTGCCGGAGGTACCATGGATATGAAGATTAGCTACGATCCGGTAACCATTACCGCACCGTCGCCCGTTCAGGAAATGACCGTTCCGTCAGTGCCAGCTGCTCCGACCGGGCAATAGTCTCACAAGACCTCTATAAAACATTCCAGCATTCTTCAGGATGTTGGAATGTTTTTGATCAGCGGTTTAGTTTGGCGGGATTTGCGGAATAAATTGAGCGTGCGGTTCTGAACCGCCCTCACCTTCTGTCATTCCGGACTATTCCTTTAAAAAATATAATCAGTTGATCCGGAATCCAGCATTAAAGAATGATTCTGGACTGATTCCTGTCAAGCCGGAACAGGTCTGGCCAGAATGACATCTAAATTAAATGTTAATTTGTAAAGCGAGGGTGGTTCAGCGTGCGGTCATTGAAACTCTTGTGATATAATTGTTCTATGAAGCTATTACTGACATCGGCGGGATTTTCGAATGAAAGCATCAAGAAGGCTTTTTTTGAGCTGGCTGGAAGACCCGCAAGCGAAATTAAAGCTGCATACATTCCGACCGCCTCAAATGTGGAGCTTGGCGACAAATGGTGGATGATAAATGACATTATCAGCCTGAAGAATTTAAATCTGAAGCAGCTTGATATCGTCGATATTTCCGCACTACCTAAAAATATGATGATTAGTAGACTAAAGGAAGCAGATGCATTTTTTGTCGAAGGTGGAAATACTTACCACCTGATGCAGTGGATCGAAAAGTCAGGCCTCAAGGAACTATTGTCGGAAATGTTGAAAACTAGGATTTGGGTTGGTGTCAGTGCAGGCAGTATTGCAGTCGGGAAGAAATTGTCTACATTTGACGAGCGACTCTATGACGAAGAAGTTGACGGATACAAGGGCAATAATGGGTTGGGTTATGTTGACTTTAGCATTCGACCGCACCTAAATAATCCAGATTTTCCGAATGTGACTACCAAGAAAGTAAAAGACTTGGCTCGAGATTTAGATACACCGCTTTATGTTCTGGACGATAATTCTGCGGTTTTGGTTGATGGCAACAAAGTCGAGATAATTTCCGAGGGTACTTGGGAGAAATTTTAATGGATAAAAAAGAGTTAGAGTTATTGATTCAGGATATCGTGAGTCAAGCCAGTGAATTAAAAAATAAACATACTGACCAAGCTAATGCCCATGTTCATTATTGTTGCATATTTACACAAAGTGACGAGGAGTTTGAGGCATTACTGGGTGAAGTTAGCGAAATTGGCAAAATGCTGAAAGACACTCCGACAGGACCAATGTTCCAAATCGAACTGACAGAGACGATAGCTGGATCACTTCGTATTCTAAAAATCAGAAAGCCGGATCCGACAAGGCCGGAGCGCGGCGACGCCGACTTTGCCGTTTCAAATTATCCTAAATTTAAAGAAAAGTATCTGGGACAGCCGGGTTTTAAGCTAATTGAACGGGAGGATTTTGAGATGATTGAACTCATGGATCCGGACTATGATGTTCGCGCCTACTTCTCAAACCCGCCGGTCGAAGAACAATACGAGTTAAAATAAATCATAGGGAGGAAAAATATGCCTAAGCCCAATCCGAACCAAATACTTGAGATAACTCACGGGTCGTGGAAGACGCAGGTGCTCTATGCGGCTGTTAGTCTGGGGCCTTTCACAATGATTTCAGAGGGCATAGATACGGCGAAGGAAATGGCGGGCAAGATTGATCTCTCAGGTCGCAAAAAACTACTTGATATCGGCGGAGGATCGGGCGCGTACTCCATTACCTTAACTCAAAAATATCCTGACCTTCATGCTGTGATATATGAACTCCCAAATGTCGCCAAAGTGGCAGAGGGCTACATTAAAGAAGCGCATGCCAATAGGGTAAAGACTATGGATGGCGACTTTCACACCGACGATCTGCCGGCTGGCTATGATACAGCATTAATTTCCCAAATTCTTCACAGTTACTCGCCCGAAACCTGCCGGACTATTATCGCCAAGGCATATAACACTCTAAGTGACGGTGGACTCTTGATTATCAACGAATTTCTGCTTGATGATGACAAGGCAGGCCCTGAGTATGCTGCGCTTTTCTCCCTCAATATGCTGCTCGAGTCGCGCGGCAAAGGCTCGTCATACACATTTGCCGAGATATCGAATTGGCTAACGGAGGCGGGATTTAAAAATATTGAGAAAGTTCCGCTTGCCGGCCCGCACGTCGCCATCGCAGCCGAGAAATAATCTTTGTATTATAATTTTATTTATGGAAAAAAGAACTTACAATACTTTATTTCTCATAGAATCATTGGATGGGAAGATTTCTCCGGGTGATACAGACCAGCTTGATATTGATAAAGATTGGCCCACGATCCCCGGCGTGAAGGAAGGCTTGCATCAATATTATGAACTGGAGCAAAAAACGGATCTTGTGTCTTTTAATACGGGTCGGGTAATGGAGAAAGTGGGAGTAAATAGCCACAGAAAAACTCCGGAAAAGGGTTCGGTCAGCTTTGTAATTGTTGACAATAAACCGCATCTGGACGAAACAGGCGTTAGTTATCTCTGTCAAAAATCAAAAAAGATCTATTTAGTGACAACAAATAAGAATCACCCTGCTTATAAATTGGAAAATGACTCGGATAATCTAAGTATTATAAAATACGACCAGCAAATTGATTTTCAGGATTTGTTTGAAAGACTAAGCAAAGAGGGCATCGAGCGAGTGACGGTTCAGTCTGGTGGCACTCTAAATGCGACCTTAGTCCGATCAGGCTTGATTGACGAGGTGCTGATTGTGGTTGCGCCGCTGCTTGTTGGTGGAAAGGATACATCGACTCTAATGGATGGGGAATCACTGCACAAAACATCAGAACTGCAAAATCTTAAACCGCTAAAGCTCCTTGAGTCTAAGACTTTGGATGACTCATATGTTGCGCTTAAATATAAGGTCTTAAACTAGCTGCAGGCTATTTTTGTCGGAGGGAAATTTCTCTCTGTATTTATGCTATAATAAAAAAGATTTCCCCGTCCGCTCCGTCGGCGGGGCAAGAAATATCAAAGTGTTGAATAGCGATTAGGCTCCTGAGTTTCACGGACATTCAAGAGTTTGCAGGTTAGTTTGCAGGTTCGACCTGTCAAGCGGGTCGAACCTGCCCGAACTGCAAGAAATTTCTGTGCAATCTTTGTAGTAAAAGCTATACTTTAGTTATTATGCCGTGGTATGCGATAGCGCTCAGTTCGGCGCTTACGGCCGGACTGTATCAAATAATTGAGAAAAAGGTTCTCTTGAAGGAACACACTTTGTTTTTTCTGGTGACTTCATTTTTTCTCATGCTGGTTTTGTCGCTGCCTATGATTCCGGCCGGGCAGATTAGCACCATTAGCCCGTTAATGTTTGTCTATATTTTCATTAAAAGCATTTTTGCCGTGGCTCTTTTTGTTCTTTGTGCCAAAGCTATAAAGCATATGGATATTTCCGAGTTTGGACCGCTCATGAACCTAAGCCCGCTGGTGCTCTTTATATCCGCCGTACTTTTCCTTGGCGAAAAATTTACTGCTCTAAACTTTGCGGGTATACTTTTGATAGTTGGAGGCGCCTATGTAATGGAGTTAAAGGATGGTTGGAAAACACCGAGA
>JAJYFH010000044.1 GCA_021791015.1 bacterium
TGAGAGCTATATTATCCTGAGACCAGAGATAATGGTGATTACAGCCATTATAATAAGAAAAACTATAATTAATTTTTTGAAAAGCTTTTCATTAACTTTTTTAAAAAGAAATATTCCCGATACGGTTCCAAGTATTAAGGCCGGCAGAAGAATCGCCGTATAAGATAAAACTTGCTTTGTATAAATTCCGGCCAGCGCATAGCTAAATAAGGTAATGATATTTAAAATCAAAAAGTAGAAGATGAGGTTTGCCCTGAATGGCTTCTTTGATACTTCTTGATTTGAAAAGTAAAGGATTATCGGCGGCCCGCTCATACCGACGCTGCCTTGGAGTATTCCGCTGGCAAACCCGGCGATCGCCATTCCTGCCCGCTCCCTTTTGACCGGCCTGTGAAACTCAACCAAAGCAAGAACAAACACCAGGATTGTGGCACCGATCAAAACTTTGATAAAGCCAGAATCGGCCCTGAGCAAGATAAGTGTACCAAGGGGTATGCCGATGATGCCGGCCGGAATAAGCGGCCATATTCTTTTTAACTGTATGTCTTCAAAGCTTTTGAGCGCAACAATCAGTGTGTTAAGTGTAGCGAGTGTTAAGAGGACCGGGACGGCTACTTTCGGCGGCATAAAAAAAGAGATTATCGGAAGCGAAAAGATTACGAAGCCAAAACCAAACGCTGACTGGATGAGCCCGCCGGCAAAAACTGCCAAAATAGAAATGAATATAAGCATTAAATAATTTTAGCAGATTAAATAATGCGGCTCAATGGCTTGCCGGAGTGGTTATTTGGCATTTTCGTCCGGTTGAAAGACGCTCAAGGCATTCCCTTCCGTGTCTTTGAAATACACCACATATCCCATCTTTGGCACGGCCATTTTTTCAGTCGTCACTTCCCCGCCATGCATCTCAATTCTTTCCAAATATTCGTCAATTCTTGGCACCGATATGGAATTTGAAATCTTCCAGTCTTTTTGTCTGGGTATGATGGCGCCGTTTATACCCATCTCCCCCTCTTCTCCGGCCTTCACGAGCCAGTAATCAGGCCCGCCGGGATACTTGGTAATCTCCCAGCCAAATGTATCTTGGTAAAATTTTATCGCTCTTTCAGGATCATCTGCTCCGAATTCAAAATGTATAACCTTTGGCATCTTGCACCCCCTTTCTTGTATTGTTTGACAATAAATTAACCGAAAAATGAATGGCGGGCATTATCTTTATTTACAAAAAAACTGTAGGAAACGGAAAAGGCGGCCATGCAACCGAAGTTGCGACCGCCCTTTCGTCCTACCAAATATGCAAAGCCTCCCCTGGCTATACCCACTCCTTCTCGCCGCAGCCCGGGCAATCCCGGCGTCTGCAATCGGGACAGAGCGAATAGTTTTCGTCCCTTGCGTCGTCAGCCACAGGAATCCTTTTGGGTAGTCTTTTCATCGCATAGCCCTGAACCAGTAAGCTAACCCCGCCAATAGCAAGGATTACTGCCGCTCCTATGCCTGTGAAATTGTAGCCGAAGACCGTGACACTAGGGAATGCGGCAACTGCCAGTACTCCCAGGAGGAAAATCTTGGCTGAATTTCGTCCTTCGGTAGCAATTGCCCTCGCCGTTATTAATAAGGGTAAGATCGTAAAAACCCCGAGTAATATGAGCGGTGTCGGGTTTGTCTCGCTGGCATGCAGCCGGTAGTACAATGTTGCTCCGAATGCTACCAAACCCATTATTGCTATGAGAATGAGCCTTTCCTTGACACTTAAACCCTTCATGAACATCAACCCCTTTCAAAGGTGAGAAAATTTGTGTAGGACGGGGATATTATATCTCAAATTGCTTGATTTGTCAAATTTCTGTCCCTAATTCCATTTCGAATCGTGACACTTACAAAAAAAAGACTCGAAATTTTCTACGAGTCTTAGTGCAGACCGGGCGGAGAAGCCGCCTGGTCTGCACATAACGAACGTTGCCTATATCCCCGTATAGGGCAGGCTAAGCGCCTTGCACATGCGCTTATCGAAATCCTGGAGAAGCGCCGAAATATCATTCCGGAAAACCCATGCGATTGCGGTAACTGTTGTGCCTGCAGTTATCAGTATAATCCTTTTCACTTCAATCTCCTTCACTAGACTTTGACGAAAATTTTAAGGATGGATATTGTTACGTTGCCCGGGAGGACAAATACTGCGAGGGCAATGGTGCGAGGAGGGTCGCCTCTTCTCCATCTCTTGAAGGCCTTGGCAGCAGAAATAGGGAGGAACAGAAAGAAAAGCAGAACAAAAATTAATCCAATAATTATCAGATTGAAGACCCGCATACTTCTCTCTCCTTTCTTGGCTTGGATGTAGAATCTGCCATACGCCTGCCAGCTCTTTGCCGGTCGGTCCGGGGTTTGTGTGAGCACGCAATAATAAAGCAATGATAGTGAAAAAGGGGCGCGATTGTTCCAAATTTTTTTACCGCCCGCTTTAGTGAAGGGGCGGACAATTTAGAAAATCATCACTGTTATTATAATTCAAAAGGATTATGATGTCGAGATTTTGACGCTGGCCCGCACTACTTTATAAATTAACGTTTAGCTTAGACGTCATTTTAGCCTGACTATGATCTTTTTATAGCTGAATTCCGGATCCCGCCTTCGCTTTCTTCGGAACGGGCAAGCAACTGATTATATTTTCAAAAAGAATGATCCAGAATGACAGGGGCGGGGGTAGTTCAGGAAAAAAACCGAGGCGCATAACCCTCCTTATGCCTCGGTTTTATATTTTAGGGGAGATGTCTCTTTTATCGAATACTTTGTTAATAATTTTAAAGGCATCTTCCCATGTGGAGTTCTTCCTCTTTTGGACAATCAGGCTGTGATGTTGGAATGTTATTGATTCGATAATCTCAAGCTCATAGCACATATCAGCCATAATTGTTTTTACACGAGAAGGAATTGCCCTGAGAAGAAATAGTCTTCCTTCCCTAGTTTTGATGAGTTCGGAGAATTCTTGCCATCTCCAACTCTTTTTTCTTAATGCTGAAAAATCCTCATCAACATTAATTTTTATCCGGTTTTTATCGGCTTTATACCGATGCACCGCCGGATGGCTTAATGATAACAAAGCAATATCGACTCCCCTTTAAGTAATGAACTTCCTTTATAGGACAGGTGCCATTTTAATTTAAATAGAAGAAAATTGCAATGGTTTATTTGCCGCAACACTTTTTATATTTTTTGGGTTTGCCGGTATTTTGATCTATCGCTCCGCAAGGACAGGGGTCGTTTCTGCCTACCTTGTTTTTCTTGATTACGGTTTTGTTTTTGTCGGCCTGGGCTTTTGCTTCTTTTTTCATAACCCGCGCGCCATCCGTTCCTGACTCCACACCCTTCTCAGCTGCCTGTGTCAGCCTTGATTGATTCTCGCTATTTGCTTGTTCCGGTGTTTGAACTCTTATCTTGAAGATCATATTGGTTATCTCCCCCCTGATGCCTGCCAAAAACTGCTGGAACATTCGGTATGATTCTTTTTTGTATTCTACCAATGGTTCCATTTGGCCATACGCTCGGAGCCCGATGCCCTCCCGAAGATTATCCATGGCGTCTAAATGATCAATCCAAAGGTTGTCAATGACATGCAGATATAGAGATCTTTCTATGTTTCTTGTTATTTCGGGGGTAAACTCCTTTTCTCTTTTGCTGTACTCATCTTCCAAATATTTAATTGCCGCGCCGGTTATCTCTTCCGGTTGTTGCTTCTTTACATTGTTCATAAATTTTTCATCAATCGGCACAATAGCATCGAAATTTTTCAGAAAGTTGTCAAAATCAAACTCCTCCGTTTGGGCGTTCACATTTTCGTTGACAAGAAATTCTGTATTCTCGGAAAGATAGTCAAGGATTTCAGATTTTAAATCCGAGTTTTCAAGGATCATTCTTCTTTTTCCGTAGACGTATTCGCGCTGCTTGTTCATCACGTCGTCATACTCCACCAGGTGTTTTCTGATGTCGAAGTTGTTACCCTCAACCTTACGCTGAGCGCTTTCCAGCGATTTTGAAATCATCTTGTGCTGTATAGGCTGATCATCCGGAAGGCCAAGCCGTTCCATGACTCCGCCAACTCTTTCAGATCCAAATATCCTCATCAAGTCATCTTCGAGTGAAACAAAAAACTGTGTTGACCCCGGGTCGCCTTGGCGGGCGCAACGGCCGCGGAGCTGATTATCTATTCTTCTGGCTTCGTGGCGCTCACTTCCGATGACATGCAAGCCCCCAAGCTTGGTGACGCCATCGCCGAGGACTATGTCGGTTCCGCGCCCTGCCATGTTTGTCGCTACTGTAACGGCACCCTTTTGTCCGGCTTGGGAGATTATTAAGGCTTCTTTTTCGTGAAATTTCGCGTTGAGCAGATTGTGCTTTATGCCGGCTCTTTTTAGCATTTCGCCGAGCAATTCATTCTTTTCTATGGAGACAGTCCCGATTAGGACCGGTTGGCCTTTCTCATGCCTTGCCTTGACATCTTCCACGATAGCCTTGAACTTGGCAAGCTCCGTTTTGTATATTAAGTCGTTTTCATCTTGCCTCACGTTTGGCATGTTGGTCGGAATCACCACAACATCAAGCTCATATATTTTATGAAACTCCTCGGCCTCCGTTTCGGCGGTACCGGTCATGCCGGAAAGCTTTGTATAAAGGCGGAAATAATTTTGAAATGAAATAGTCGCAAGCGTCAGGGATTCTTTCTTAATTTCCACATTTTCCTTAGCCTCAATCGCCTGGTGCAAGCCCTCGGAGTATCTGCGGCCTTCCATTAGCCTGCCGGTAAACTCATCCACAATGATAACCTCGCCGTTTTTTACCACATAATCCCGGTCTTTTTTAAAGAGCGCCCGAGCCTTTAGCGATTGTTCGATGTGATGAACTGTGTCGATGCCGCCTTCTTCGTACACGTTGTTCATCCCGAGCATTTTCTCCATCTTTGCGATGCCGTCATCTGTAAGCGAAACTGCCTTTTGCTTCTCGTCGAGCACATAATCCTTGTCCTCTAACAATTTGCCGGCCAGATCGGCAAATTGATAGTATTTGTTTGTTGATTCTTCTGCCGGCGCGGAGATTATTAAAGGGGTTCTTGCCTCGTCTATTAAAATTGAATCCACTTCGTCAACGATGGCGAAGTTCAAGCCGCGCTGCACCATTTGGTCAAATGTCTGCACCATGTTGTCGCGGAGATAATCAAAGCCAAACTCATTGTTTGTGCCGTATGTGATATCTGTTTGGTAGGCTTCTTTTCTGGTAATGGGCCGCATGTGCATAGTTTTTTCGTCAAGCGCGTTCTCATCGGAGAATTTTTCATCATATATAAATGCTTGTTCGTGAATGATAACTCCAACCGTCAGGCCTAGTCCCGAGTAAACTCTGCCCATCCAGCCGGCATCACGCTTTGAAAGGTAGTCATTGACCGTGACGACATGGACGCCAAGTCCGGTCAACGCATTTAAAGTTGCCGCGAGCGTTGCTACTAAAGTCTTGCCTTCACCGGTTTTCATCTCGGCAATTTTTCCTTGATGAAGCACATATCCGCCGACAATCTGCACATCAAAATGGCGCATCTTCAGCTTTCTTTTCGAAACCTCGCGAACGAGAGCAAAAACCTCAGGGACAAAAGGCTCAAGGATTTTGTTTATTTTTTCGTCCTTCTGTTTTTTCTCTTCTTTTTCCTTTACTTCTTTGGCGATATGTTTCTGGACATCTTCTTTGATCTCAGCAATTCGCGATTTAATTTTGGCATCACTAAG
>JAJYFH010000045.1 GCA_021791015.1 bacterium
ATCTTTAAATCATTTGTAGCACCAGTATAAATAGTGCCGTTTCTTTGATTTGCTGTCATGTAAACATAATATGATTTCATGGCTTTTTATTTCTGGATTCCGGATCAACTGATTATATATTTATTGAATAGTCCGGAATGACAAGGCGATTGCGTATAGTCAAGGAGTGAGGAAGTCGTGTTTGAATCAAGTTCGAAATGACAGAGGAAAAACTATTTAGCCCGTTCAACATATGATCCGCCACGGGTGTCAATGCGAATCCTGTCTCCTTTTTTTATGAAAAGCGGCACATTCACTTTGAGTCCCGTTTCGATTTTAACAACCTTCGTTGCTCCGGTTGCCGAATCTCCCTTCAGGCCCTTTTCAGCTTCGGTTACAGTAAAGTCCATTCTTATAGGAAGATCGATAGCAATAGCTTTCCCTTCAAACAGTTGCAACTGGTAAGCTTCTCCTTCAATCAAGTACTTAGATGCTACGCCGATGAAATCTCCGCCAAGCGCAACTTGCTCGTAAGTTGCCTGGTCCATAAAATTGAAATTGTCGCCGTCTCTATATAAGAATTGGGCTTTTTTTCTCTCTATCGACACTGGCGGGAATTTCTCCCCGCCGCGAAATGTCTTTGAAATAATAACTCCGGTCATTAAATTTTTTATCTTTGTTTTTAAGACCGCTCCGCCGCGGCCCATTTTGGAATGCTGATATTCGAGCACAACATATGGCTCTCCTTCAAATTCAAAGACTATGCCTGTTTTTAGATCTGTTATTCCGTACATATCATATTGTCATTTCCGCGGAGGCGGAAATCCAGAGCTTTATTTATATAGATTCCCGCCTCCGCGGGAATGACAGCATAAAGGCTATCTATTCACAAAAGGCAGCAAAGCTATAATTCTTGCGCGTTTTATTTCAAGAGCAACCTTGCGCTGATGTTTTACGCAGTTGCCTGTCCTCTTTCGTGACTCTATTTTGCCATAGCCGGAAATGAACTTCTGAAGCCCTTTGACATCTTTGTAGTCAATCTTCAGATCCTTGTCTATGCAAAATCTGCATCCTTTTCTGGGTACAAATGTGGTTTGTTTGTCTCTAGAACGGTATGTCATCGATATTTATCTCCTCTTCTTCCGCCTCAACTGTAGCGGATTCTTTTTCATCTTTTTTCGCTTTTTTGCTATCGGCTTTTTTCGCCGCCGGTTTTTCATCATCTATCGGGAAGTCGCCGCCATCACGCCTCGAATCAACAAAGGCTATGTCCTGGGCAACAATCTCGGTTTTTTGCCTTTTTGCGCCGTCCTGTCCTTCCCAGCTTCTGGTTTGGAGACGGCCCATCACGTGAACCTTTCTGCCTTTTGTTAAGTACTGGCTGCAGAGTTCGGCCAGCTTGCCCCATACAACAACTTCGTGGAATTCCACTTCGTCTTTTTTCTCGCCGTTTGCATCTTTCCAAGAACGATTTGTGGCTACCCCAAATGATGTTACCGGTTGGCCGTTCGGTGTGTATCTAAGCTCCGGATCGCGCGTTAGATTACCCATTATGATTGCCAGGTTTACATTTTGCATGGCTTTCTCCTTTTGTCCTAGTAAACTAGGAACTTAGTTAATTGGTTGATTAGGTTATTTTTATATCCCGCCCGAATTCCTAATTACCTAGGTACCTATGCACCTAATTTCCTTCTCCCTCTCCTATTATTTCTTTTAACTTTTCGTCGAGTTCTTTTTGTCTTTCTTTTTCTTCCTTTGCCGTTTCGGTTTTTGTTTTCTTCTGTGAAATTTTTGGTGCCTCGTCTTTCTTCGCCGGTGACTCTTTTTTCATTGTTGTTTTCTTCTTCGTGGTTTCAGCCTTGACTTCTCGGCCTTCCTCAACCAATACTATCATTTGACGCATAATCTCTTCTGAAATCCGTAATAGCCTTTCAACTTCATTGATAGCGGCTGGGTCGATTTCTACAACCATATATTCATAAATCCCATATGTATTGTGTTTTATCTCATATGCTAGCTTTTTCTTCCCCCAGCTTTCTTCACTAAGAATTTTGCCTTTCCTGCCTTCAACGTCTTTTTTGACCTTTTCTGTAATTTTGGCGGTACTACCTTCAAGATCTGGGTGTATAATGTAGACGATTTCGTATTTTTTCATTAAAAAAATTCCTTTCTACGGACCCTTATAGGGGCTTCTGGCTTTTAGCCGAAGCAAAAACGAAAATTATTTATTATTATTTAACTGTAGATATTATATAAAATTTAAGAATATAAGTCAAATGCAAAAACTGTTCTCTGAGTTTAATAAAACGCTCGTTATCAGCCGGCAGGAAAAAACCGCCATTGGTTTTTTGAAAAATGTGATACTCAACCCGGAAAACGGTAAAGCTGTGGGCATATCTTTCGAAACTCCCGATAGAGACAATATGACATTGGTAGCAAGCACTTCGGCCATAGTAGGCACCGGGCTTAACTTTATAATGATCGACAAGATAGATTCAGTAGGTTCGCCCGATGAGATAATAAGGGTGAAAGAGATTTTGGACAAGGGCATTGAACTGATTGATTCCAAGGTCATAGATGAAGATGGCAGAAATATGGGCAGAGTCAATAATTATTCCATAAACCTTAAGACCTTAAGACTGCGCAGGTTGTATGTTTTAAGCTCAAGCCTTATAAAGCTCATTGCGAAGGAAATCATTATCCCCGAAGAAGACATTATAAAGATAGAGAAGAATAAAATCACCGTTAGAAGCGGCAAGATTAAGGCAGGTAAAAAAATCCCCGCACTGGCGGAAGAGCCTTAACCTAAAAACACCTCGATTTAAGCGCAAAGAAATAATGGATAGTATATTTTACTTTAGAATATTATAATGAGTTCAATGGAGGACCATAGCACTAAACAAATAAACTTGGCGCTGTTGGGCAACTTTTTAGTGGCTGTTTTAAAATTTCTGGTTGCTGCCGTTTCCGGGTCTGCCGTAATGTTTTCGGAAGGATTGCATTCTGTTGCCGACACAGCAAATGAGGTATTTCTCCTTTTTGGTCTGAAAATGTCAGGCCGGCCGGCAAACAAGGAGCATCAGTTCGGTTTTGGCAAAGAACGGTTTTTTTGGAGCTTGATCGCTGCCTTTGGTATCTTGATAGTCGGCTGCGTGTTGTCTATTCAAAAGGGAATGAATGCGATACTTCACCCTGAGGAAATAAAGCTTATTCAGTGGCCGCTCCTTGTGATTATTATCTCAATCATCATCGAAGGATACACACTTTTTGTCACTTATCGTTTCCTGCACAAAACGAAAGGCAAGGCAAATCTCTTGAAATTTCTCGACGATTCATCTGAAACGGCTATCATTACCGTTTTCTTCGAGGATACGGCGGCTGTGACCGGATTGATTATCGCGGCATGCGGCATCTTGCTCTCATACTTCTTCAAAACCTCGCTCTATGACGGCATCGCATCGATTGCAATTGGTATACTTTTAGGGCTGGTTGCCATTTTTTTAGCCAATAAGAACAAGGATCTCCTAACCGATCAGGCGCATCTAACGATTAATAAAAGAGCAGGTGAAATTCTGATGAGACATCCTGCCGTGGAAAAATTCCATGATCTTCGCACTATAATTTTCGGACCAAAACACGTTGTGGTGGTTTCAGATGTCGAGTTTAAGGAAGAATTTATATATGATAATATCGAGAATGATCCGGGGAAAGACCGAAAGGAGTATACGGAAGAAGTCATTAAAACAATCGGAGATCTCACCGACCAGCTCGAAGCACAGATAAGGAATGCCTGCCCGGAAGTCAAAGAAATCTACCTTGAAGTAGAACAAGGCAAAGCCTTGAAGCTTATGAATAACGCCTCCTCATCAATCGAAAACAAAACTGCTTAAAAAGCACTTGACAGTGGATAGTATAAGGAGTATCATTTGTTGCGTCGTCTTAAAAGAGAGGATGTTGATGTTGACAATAGTTTTGTGGGTAATCGCCCTTGGCTTTACCTACGGTGTAATAGCACGATAAAAAAGTTCCCCGAAAGGGAATTTTTTTATTTCTGAGTAAAACTATGTCATCTCACATAACCAAGCTGGTTTATCTAATATAATTTTAAGTTTCTAATTAGTTGATAAATAATGAGAGCATTGGTATCATAATCATGCAAGGGGAGGGCTTTCATTAGACTCCTTTTTGTGTTCCATAAAGTTTAATAGGCATTCATCAAACGAGCGAAAGGATAATCGATGGACTACAAAGAAGCAGGCGTAGATGTAAGGCTGGGCAATGTCGTTTCGGAGATTCTCTTCAACGCAGGCAAACAGACCCGGAAGAACCGCGAAGGTCAGTTTGGAGAAATAATCAGTCCTTTTGATCACTTTTCCGGCATCAGGGGGACAGACATTTCCGGTCTCCCCGAAGGCACTATTCATGGTAGCAACTCGGATGGGATAGGGACAAAGGTGGTTGTTGCAGAAAGACTGCAGAACCACAGTACCATTGCTCGCGACATGTTTGCAATGGTATGCGACGACGCTGTCGCTAACGGCTGCGAACCATACCAGGTTTCTTCTGTTCTGGATGTCAGAAGCTTAAAAGACAGCAAAGACCGTCCGTTTCTCAAGCAGATAATGGAGTTAGCCACCAGTTATATAGAGGCAGCCAAAGCCGCGGGGGTGGTAATCTCAAACGGGGAGACGGCCGAGCTGAATGCTACAGTTTGCGGCTACGGCGAATTCAACTATAACTGGTCGGCAACCGCACACTGGATCACAAGAAGAGACCGAGCAATCACCGGCAAAAAAGTCAAGGTCGGACACGCTCTCGTCGGTCTATGGGAGAAGGGTTTCCGATCAAACGGCTTTTCTCTGGTCAGGAGGGTTTTAGAAAAAGCCTACGGCGAGGAGGACTGGCACAAGAACTTCAGCTACATCGCGGAAGTCCTGACGCCGTCCATTATCTATACCAAGGCGGTACTAGAAATGTTTGGCGGCTACCAGGGCGAGCCGAAAGTGGAAATCAGCGGTGTCGCCCATATCACCGGCGGTGGTATCCCCGAGAAACTCGGAAGGATGCTCAGACCCTCTGGTCTCGGAGCTGAGATTGAGGAACCCTTCGTTCCATGTGGTGCCATGCAAGCTCTACAGGAAATAGGAAACGTCGATGATGAGGAGGCCTACCGTACATGGAACATGGGCCAAGGCATGATTATTGCCACTCCTACACCGATAGACGTGATCGCAATAGCAAAGAGTCACGGCATTCAAAGCCGAATTATCGGCAAAGTCAGAGCAGGCCGAATCTGGATCAAGAGTGCCGGATACTTCAAGAAGGGCAAGACTCTCCGTCCCTTCTAGGCGGCAAAGAAGAACAGCAACAAAGGAAAGAGCAGTTCTTCGGAGCCGCTTTTTCCTTTGTTTGCGGGGATTAAGCAGAAATACTCTTCACAACTTACCCAAGCTGATTTAAGGTAGAAAAGTTCGGATAAGCAACTACAGAGTCCACCAGAAATTTGCTTGATATTTTGCCTTATTTAAGGCATTATTTTTTATAAATATCGTAAGACCATAATATGGTTCGAACTTTCGTGCTCAATCTGCCCCTCGGGGCTTTTTTAATTTCAGAGGTGCAGGGTCTAGACATTTAGGACACTGAAATCTAAATTTGAACCTTCAAATCCTTCTAAACTATTTAAATATTGTAGTGGTGTTTTGTTGGCCAAAGATTCATGCGGCCGATACGTATTGTATG
>JAJYFH010000046.1 GCA_021791015.1 bacterium
ATAACCTCTGATGCCATGAAGCAGTACAGGGACAAATATTATACCGCCGGAAATGTGATAGTTTCATGCGCCGGCAACTTGCCGGATGATTACACAAACAGAATAGAAAAATATTTTGGCGATGTTTCGGCAGGGAAAAATGAATATGCAAGTGAAAAAATCAACAAGGCTTATAGCAATAGAGTCCGTTTGAGCAAAAAAGATACCGAGCAGGCGCATGTCTACATGGGGCTTGAATCATACGACGTAAAGAATCCGGATAGGTTTGCCGCCGACCTCCTGGCAACTATTATAGGCGGCAATATGAGCTCGAGGCTCTTCATGGAAGTGCGGGAGAAGAGGGGGCTGGCATATTACATAAAAGCAGTTGATGAGAACAATCATGACACTGGTATGTTTACGATAAGGGCCGGTTTGAATGTGGCCAAAACCGAGGAGGCGGTAAAAATCATAAGAAACGAACTTTTAAAAGCCGGATCGAGCATCAAAGAAGAAGAGCTGAAAAGGGCCAAAGATTATATTTTCGGGACCATGGCGCTGACAGAAGAAAACTCAATCAATGTTGCCGACCAGAACGGGCTGGAGGAGATTATCGGCGGGCAAGCGCTGACCCTGGAAGAAAGGATTAAGCTATACAACAAAGTTGCTCTTGAGGATGTTTTAAGGGTGGCAAATGACATTTTCAAGCCGGAGAAATTGAAACTAGCTATCATTGGCCCCTATGAAAATGAGCAAAAATTTGCTAAAATAATAGAGAATTAATTTTCAATTCACAGTTTACAATTTTCAATGAATTCTCAATGTCCAATTGGCAAACTTAGGGCAGTTGAGTAGAATATGTTATTCCTGCCCCCCTATGTCATTCCCGCGGAGGCGGGAATCTATATAAAATAATTTCTGGATTCCCGCCTCCGCGGGAATGGCAGTGAGAAAAAGGAGAAAAAGATGAAAAACCAAGAAGAGCGGAGTTTAGTTTTAGTAAAACCGGACGGCGTGCAAAGAGCGTTGATAGGTGAAACAATCAAAAGGTTTGAGCAAAGGGGACTCAAAATCGTGGCTTTGAAAATGGTCAAACCTTCGATTGATCATATCAACGACCATTATCCGAAGGATGATAAATGGATAGAAAGGCTTGGTGAAAAGGGATTTACAACTTTCAAGGAGCTTGGCATTGATCCGAAGGAAGTTATGGGCACGACAGACAAGAAGAAAGCAGGCGAAATGGTTCGCAAGTGGCTGGTTGATTATATGACAGAGGCGCCGGTGGTGGCGATGGTTATAGAAGGCATCCATGCTATAGATATGATCCGAAAAATTGTGGGTCCCACTCTTCCGGCAAAGGCTCCCATCGGTACTATTCGCGGCGACTACTCGGTGGATTCTCCGGCTGCTGCAAATGTCCAGAAAAGGTCTGTTAAAAATATGATTCATGCTTCAGAGACGCCGGAAGAAGCCGCGCAGGAGATTAAGCATTGGTTTAGCGAGGAAGAAATACACGATTGGGCCAGACCGGACCACAAAGTAATGTTTTGAGAATTTCAAATTACAAATTTCCCTGTCTCGCCGGCAGGCAGGCAATTCAAAATAAAATGACAAATAACAAATTTGATCTTGAAGAAAGAACTGCTGTATTTGCTGAAAATGTAATTGATTTTTGCAAATCTCTCAAGGAAACTACCATAACGAAACCAATTATTTCATAATTAGTCAGATCAGCAACCAGTATTGGCAGCAATTATTGTGAAGCAGATTGTGCTGAAAGCAAGCGTGATTTCGAGTATAAATTAGGGATTTGCAAAAAAGAAGCTAAGGAGACGAAGCATTGGTTGCGACTGATTATTAGAGCCATTCCGGAGAGCAGAGAAGAAGCACAGAAACTCAGAAGGGAATCTATGGAGTTTGTACTGATATTTTCAACGATAGTCAACAAGTCAAAAAGTAAGGTTTGACATTGGGAATTACATTTGTAATTAGAAATTTGAAATTTTGAATTGAGTTTTGCGCCCGTAGCTCAGTTGGATAGAGCGAGGCACTCCTAACGCCTAGGCCAGAGGTTCGAATCCTCTCGGGCGCACCAATGAAATTGTTTGCGAGTGGGAGGTAAGAACCTCTCAAAAGTCGCTTAAAAAATATTTAAGGGAATAATATAATCTAGTTTTAATAAAAAGCTGGTAAGGAAACAATCTAAAGCGGCTGAGCCGCTTCGAATCCTCTCGGGCGCACCAGTAGATACTTTTTTGATGCTTCGGCATCTTTTTTAATTGAAAATTAAGCTTAACTAAGATACAATCAAAGAGCTTTTGCACATACTTCAATCTTTGGAGGCGGGATGAATGCAGTCGGCTGTATCCAAGCAGGAACGGCAGCAGGAAGGGTGATTGGGGCGACAGAGGCACTCTATGGTGTTTTTCGTGCTTTTGAGGCAGATTCCTTGGGCGCCATCGAGATGCGCTATCCGCGGATCAAGAAGGCCATTCTTTTACCGGCTAACGGCAACTGTTTTTGGGCTGTTGCTCTGCATGACAATGGTGGGTTGAATGACCCGGCTATGCTGGCGGTGAAGGCCATAAAAGAAGAAATTCCGGTGGACAGATTGCAGGAGGTTTTAATGCATCAACCTACCGGTGCGGTCAACTCTCGCAAGCGGCTGATTTTTTGTTGCGGGAACAGGCTGCACGTTGGATACAGTGTTCCGGAGGCCATCCATCAACGGTTTGAGGAATTTTCATGCCCTCTACCAAAAGATGCATTGCCCAACCTGTTTCGCATCATGAAGGCTACGCTTGATACTTGGCAGCCGGAGATCCTCGTCTGAAGTGGCAAATCTGGGTGGTCCCGCGATTTTGCGGGGCCACCACGGGGCATTTGAAAATTAATTTGCATCTACTTTTAATTTTGAATTACGATTATTTTTAGTTGCCATTCTGGTCTGTGGGCAGGCAGGCTTGTCCAGAATCTGGATTAGGCTGGATTCCCGCCTTCGCGGGAATGACAAAGGAGAATAAATGTCATTATCACTGCATCATTTTACCCATACTCATAATGTCGACAAGGAAAAGTTCGAACGTTTGCACAAAAAGAAGTATGTGCGGGTGATTGATGCGCTTATTTTTGTAATTGCCTTTGCCGGACCGATGACCACGGCCCCGCAGGCTATCCGGATTTTTATAACCCATAATGCCCAGGGGGTCTCTGTCGCCACTTGGTTCTTGTACGTGCTTGTTCAGGGAGCGTGGCTTCTTTATGGCATCGCCCATCGCAACAAACCTATTATTATCTCAAACATTTTGTGGATTTTTTGGCAATCTCTTGTAATGATCGGCGCAATTATATATTGATCTTAAATTTACTTCTATATCGGCAAAATCAATCCGTTTATCTTAGAAGATCGCCCAATGGAAAATTAGCTCCTTTTTTATAATATGCATCAGATCCTATCCAAATCTATAATCGGGGGGCGCGGATTATGACCGGTAATGACAGCGTATCGGAAGTGCGCACGCGAGTTGCGGGGTATGGGTATCCGTACAAGCTTTGCATCAGGGAATCGCTTCCCGACCTTTTGAAGAGGTATGCTCTGGCATGCCGTGAAAAAGAAAATCTTGGGGATATGCAAAAGATCCCTGTCGCTCTGACCGTGGTGGGTGCCAAGCGGTTTCTGATCGAGATAGAAGATGCGGCAAGCGGTGACGCAAAGCAAGCAGAACAGATACAAGTGTTGCTTGCGGACGGGGACTATGTCCTTTCCAGAGAAGCAGAAGACGTGCTCTGTCGGAGACTCGAGGAGTTGAAGGAAAAGTAGAGGGGATGGGAAAACAGAGCGCCGGCCGGCGCCCTGTTTTCATGCGGTTGAATTCATTTATGTTGTGCTATAATACGGACAATGAAAGAAGAATTTCCCGGACAAAAATCAAAGGAGAAACTCATAAAGACTCTCCGGAAGAACCCCGTTATTTTCGTTAAAAAGATTGTCAAATTCTTTATCTTTTTGGCTATTTCTATTTTTTTAATGGTTTATGTGAGCCAGCTTTCCGTCTTTTCTTCCATTTCAAACTATATCAATATAGCCGCTTTGTGCGGAGTTATATTTTCGCTTTCGTATGGATTCTACGTGTGGGTTTGCTGGTACTATGACGTTTACATTTTGACAACCGCGAGGATTATCGAAGTTCGGCAAAAGGGCCTTTTTAATAGGGAGGTCAGGGAAATCGATCTTGATAAAATCCAGGATGTTACCTACAATGTGTCGGGCGTTTTGTCTACCATTATGGAGGTTGGCAATGTGAAAATTCACTCAGCTTCAGGGATGCAGGTTGAAATAGAGAGCGTCTCCAAGCCGGGAATTGTCAGGGAAGTTATCGTCAAGCTGATGGAGAAAAAGGGCGCAGGCAAAAAAGACCTGTCAGCTGATGATATAGCCAAAGCCTTAGCCGAGAGGCTGCAAAGTTGATATCGGAAGTATTGTTCGGATTTCTGAACAAATTATGAGGCGGGTAAACTGCGTTATATTGCTCATTTGTAAAAAGTCCAAGCAACAAGCAATAATGATCAATCAAATTCCAATAATCCAATCATTAAAAATAAAACTTTAGGTATTGGCCATTGGAACCTTGAAAATTGACTGATCATTGATATTTGGCCATTGAAGCAATGGGCAATGAAGGCGCGACGTCATTCTGGCTTGTCCAGAATCAATTATTGCACTTTATAGCTTTAGATTCTGGTCTCCTATTGTCGCCAGAATGACAAATTAAGCTAGTTTTTCAATGGTCTAAATATAAATGGTTGCCGAAAGAAAGAAAAAATATTATTATATTGAAAGTAAATAAGCAGGAACAAACATAATGGCAAATGAAACAAAAAAGTCTTCTGAAAAAGTAGACGCGCTCAAAAAGTCTCCGGTTGCTAAAAAAACCGGCTCAAAAACAAAAAGAATAGACAAAAACAAGATAAAAAAATTCTTTGATAACAAGAGAAACTTGGCAGTTACCGCCATAGCGGCAGTGATAGTCGTACTGCTGGCGGTATTTACTGTCGGCATTTACAAATTTGGCTGGAGCGACAATGCAACCCTTGAGGCGGCGAGAATTATTCCATATCCGGCTATGTTTGTGAATGACACAAGCGTAACTTACATTAAATATCAAGATTACAAAAAGGCTTACACCACCTACATTACCGAGTTTTATATCAAGGGGGAAAAGAAGCTGGATCCCAACTCCAAGGAAGCGAAGCAGATCTTGAGCGATGCTAACTCCAGAGTCGATGACCTGCTTGTAAAGAATGCGATCATTGAAAGCGAGGTTAAGAAGCGCAATATCAAGTACACCCAGAAAGATATCGATGACTCTTTCAGCCAATTTGTGAAAAATACCGGCGGAGATCAGGAAGTCGAAAATAACCTCAAAAAATACTATGGGCTAACAACAACAAAGTTTAAGGACGAATTCTTTATTGACACATTTCTTTCCGGGAAGCTTCAGAATGCCATTCAAAACGATGCCTCTTTAAACGCAGATGCCAAAAAACAGGCAGAAGATGTTCTAAGCAAAGCGAAGGCCGGACAAGACTTCGCCGAGCTGGCAAAGAAATACAGCCAAGACACAGCCACGGCATCAAAGGGCGGAGATTTGGGCATGGTTAAAAAAGGAACCATGGTGCCGGAGTTTGAGGACGCTTTGTGGAAATTGAA